>LKPX01000021.1 GCA_001443525.1 Desulfobacteraceae bacterium RAAP-1
TTTAAAACGGCTTCCCTCAGGAATACTTTCAGGGGGAACGGTAACCGTATTATGAATTGTTATTTCCTGTGTCTTGCTGCGTTTTCCTGAGCCGGAACGTTTTAAATCCAGTGATTTGGTTTTCGGCCTGGGTTTTTCAAGTTTTGATGGCTCGATCTTCGGCCTGGGTTTCTGGCCTTTGAGTCTGGCAATTTCGTCCCTTAACAGCTGGTTTTCTTCTTTGAGCTGGGCAACAGCTTCCATAAGCAGTAAAACCAATGGGATTCGACCAGCTTCTGGAATATCGGATATTTTAGGAATTTGAAAAGCCATAGCCTCTTTCTCGAAAAACACATTTGAATGTATGCCGTTTTCACTATCTGAAAACGATTCGAAACACAAATGGTTTTAGCTTGCCGGCAAAAATAAAAATGACTTCTGAGCAGTATGCCTAAGATGCTCTGCCCGAACTTATTGAGAAGTTACTGATTTATTACCTCTGGAAAGATATTGACATTTCTATAGAAAAGAAACAAACTTTTTATGTATTTTCCTCAATAAAGTTGATTAGAAAAAGCCTTTTCGACCAAAATGTTTACGAAAACAAAAAATTTAAACCATTCAATTATGCCGGTTCATGATGCCTCCGGGAATTGCTGTATTCAAGGTCACAGTTTCCGGCTTCGCAACCATTGAATGTACCTTAACGAAAGAAATATCAAACAGACATAGTCAGGAGCCGGGCGGTGTTTGTCGGGGGGAATTTTTAGGGATCCCCCCGACAAACACCGCCTTCATCGATTCACTACAAACGGCCGGGTGGTACACTTTTATTTTCCCAAAAATGGTACAGAAAAAAATCCCATTGACAACGTGACTTGATGTAATGACTGATAAAAACCGCAAATATTAAAAAAGCACCAAATATATAGGAGAATAATTGCAAATATGCATACCATGGTTTTACTTCATAAATTGTAAATTCTCTAATTTTGCCATTAGGGATTTCCCAAGCCGCATAGGAAGCGCCATCCGGTAAAAATATTTTTACTTTTTTTAGACATACCATGCTTTTTGAGTCACATGCATCAAAAGCCTTACTATACTGTTTCATAACTAATAAACATGGCTGATTAGTAGCATCAAGTAGAACATGCCACTTCTTACCATCATATGTGATCTTCTTTATATTGTTTGCGCTCAGAAACGAGGCTAACTCATCCCAATTAGAAAAAATCATATTTCTATTATGGGAGACTGAATCAATTTGATTTAACTCCAATATTTCAAACATGGTATTTTTTATCGGCCATAAGGTTTGAATAAAATCATTGACTATAGGCTTTCCAAACCATCTACCAAACAATTGTCTTAATAACCTGTTATCGCGATAATATTTATGAGAAACTGGCAATGACCTAATTTTACTTATTTCGATAAAATTAGCAGGAGTTGCTGACAATACTTTTTCAAAACAACTTTTATCTTCATTATCCAAACAATGATTCAATTGCATTATCAATTTGGGGGTTGCAGTCGTAATATACTGATTTGTATCATTAGACGAGATGTTATCTATTCCGTCAGTTTCAGTACTGAAAACCTTGCCCTTAATAACAGCAGAAAGCATAGGAGGAAATGTCAATATGACACTATGCTCTATTCCTTCGCGATTAACTACATTTTTCAATTCTTTTGGAGTAACTTCCAAGACATTAAGAGTTCCTGCCTGAATTCGATTATTGCGCCTTACGTTAAGCCCCAAGTCTCCACCAGGCAAGCTTAATAAGGATTGATTTACAAACAGGATAAAAAGAAAGACAATTACAATCGGTTGATATTTTTTTCCAGCATCTACTGCCATAAATACAAAAGCAAGAAACGCCGAAAATGAAAAAAAAGAATAGCCTCTATGAATAAAAAACAAACCAGATTTAAATGCTAATTTACTGAAAATGGAAATTAAACTGCCGTTGTTAGGATATCCAGAATAAAGAAAAAGAAAAAATAAAAATACCAAAACAGGCACTTTTGACTTTGTGTGTAAACATGTTCTCTGTAATGCTATTACCAAGCATATTCCAATAACCGATATTAACTGGACTGCCAATTGTAAATTAGACATGATACCGGTAAAAAGACCATGTGTAAAACCCAACAGACTTAGAGTATATAGAATGGATGGACCACCAAAAGAAGAATAACTTTTCTGAGCTATTACCGAATCGTTACTAAGCATATTCGCCGCAACGGGATAAGCCCAATAGATATTTAACAAGAACCATACTATCATAGACAATAATGCAAGTTTAAATTCTTTCTTTTTTATCAAAAGAATTAGTAAAAATAATATTAAGATAGACCAATAGTGTATTGTTAAAAAGAAAAAAGAAAGCAATGAAATACAAAGCCATTTAAAACTGGGTTTCTGATAAGCAATTAAAGTAAAAAGAAGAGCAAATGGAGTTAAAGCTATAGATTGGATGACCGGATAAGAGCCGCTCAAAAAAAAACCGATACTTCCTGCACAGGTACATAACACTAACGATGCTGCCAAAATCAATAAAAGTGAATTGTTTTTACGAAACAACTTACTATATATACTTAGAGAAAAAAAAGTAGATATAAAAAGAACGGTTTGATATAAAAAAAATAATACACTATTTAACTGATTTATTCCTATCTTGAAACTCTTTAAAATTATTATGGAAACAAATGGAAACAGCGTTAATTGAATACTTCTGTTATAATAATTGGAACGACCCGGAAAATCCTTAAAGTCAAAAACCGACAGATAATTACGGAATAAATTACTTATTTGCTTACAGAACAGTACCGGAAAATTATGATCCCACTGAAACCCCCAATACCAGTCAGACGCAATAAATCTTCTTATTGCTACGTATGACCATAAACTGACTAATAGAAGCCCTACCCCCAAAAACGCAACTGTTTCTCGATTTGAACAACGCTGCTGATTTCCACTTGTGACGGTTTTCATTATTGATCAAATTTTGAAATTATTTACTAAATTGACTATACACATTGCTTCTTTATAGCCCATCGCTGGACTTATCGGCAAACTAAGTACTTCTCTGTGGATTTGTTCAGTGATGGAGAATTTTTGCTGGTTGTACTCAGCATAAGCTATCTGCTTATGTGGTGGAACAGGGTAGTGAATAACTGTTTGCACACCTCGTTCGGAAAGGTAATTAAATAGTTGGTTGCGATAAGCAGTTCTAACAACAAAAAGATGGAATACATGACTATCCATGTTTTTCACTTCTGAGATAGTGATATGATCATTTCTGATATTATTAAGATAATATATAGCGATTTTTCTGCGGCGTTCATTGTCTTCATCCAGGCGTTTTAACTTTTCTCGTAGAAAAGCCGCCTGTAATTCATCCAATCGGCTGTTAAAACCTTTGAGCCGGTTGATGTATTTGATATCGGAACCGTAATTCCGTAAGGCTCGCAGCGTTTCTGCCAAATGGCCATCATTTGTGGTTACAGCTCCTCCATCTCCCAACGCTCCAAGATTCTTTCCAGGATAAAAGCTGAATCCTGTAGCGTCGCCGATCGCCCCCACTTTCTTCCCCTGGTAAACAGCACCGTGAGCCTGCGCAGCGTCTTCAATAACTATAAGGTTATAACGACGTGCAACCTCTCGTATACGATTCATATCTGCGACCTGCCCATACAGATGGACGGCTAAAATCATGCGAGTTTTAGAAGTAATGTTTTCTTCAATTCTCATCGGATCAATATTATAGGTGTTAATGTCAGGTTCAATCAAGATGGGCTTCAAACGGTTATGTGAAATAGCCAAAATAGTAGCAATATAGGTATTGGCGGGAACGATAACTTCATCCTCATCCTTTATAAAACCTAAAGTTTTATAAGCCAACAAAATCAAGGCCAAAGCATCCAAGCCATTTGCTACACCAATGCAGTACTTAGCTCCACAATATTCGGCGAATTCAGCCTCAAAAGCTTTAACTTCATTTCCCAGAATGTACCATCCGCTATTGAACGTTCGGTCTATGGCTTTTTCCAATCCATCGTAATATCCAAGATTGATGGCCTTCAAATCCAAAAATGGAATTAATGGGGAATCTGTTCGGGCAAATTCAGACAATGCGTCTTCCACTGAAATCACACCAGGACTTTTTTGCAGAAAATCCTTATCACGACTAACCACTCTTGCTCCGACTGCCTGTGCAGAAAGCAAGATAATGTAATCTTCAATGTCTTTTTTACACAGGGAATCTTCAACGTCAATATAGGGAGGGGTTTTAATGATCGAGACTGTCCGGAGAAAACGATACCAGTCATCTCGAATGCATTGTGTATTCTTTCCAGGATTGAGACGTTTAAATTCTCGATCTAAGACGAACCATATCGTAGCAAGCTGACTGGCACCTATGCAAATAGGTTTGTCACGATGAATGAATTGACTGTAAAGTTCAATTATTCTCGGGTTTTGCTCGACACGAGGCAACAGCAAATCCAAAATAATATTGTTATCCCAAACGAATTCAAAGACCATATTTTTCCTGCAATGCCTCATATAACACGTCTTCATCACTCATCGCGCTGGGGATATACGCATAATTTTGTGGAAGCCTGCTCAAAATACCTTCCAGAAGCAAATCCCCTCCTAAATCCACAATACTTTTTTTGAGTAAGCGATGGGTTATATTTTCACGAGACGGGTTCAGAGAATCTTCGTCTGTTGAAGACAACTCGACTGTAGCAAAAAAATGATCCGGAACACGAACAAATTCCAATTGCGGTATCCGGAATCCATTATCGGTCTTGATAATTTCAATCCGCATAATTCATTTATTCCTTCTCTCTATACTATCCAAGGAGTTTGGCTAATCCGTAAAAACTCTGAGTAATCTCGGATATAATCACACTCATCATACGTTGCTGATGCCAAAACAAGACAAATACCACCAGAAGAGAAATTTTCCAACTCACGCCAAATCATTTGAGGAATATATAAGCCATAGTACGCCCGATCCAAATGTACCCGTCTTTGTTCTTTCCCATCATCCAATACTATATCGAATGCGCCCATAACTGATACGATGAGCTGCTGTAGCACTCTGTGTGCATGCCCGCCACGACTTTCGCCACCAGGAACATCATATAAATAATACACACGTGCAATATCAAAAGGAACCTGTATATTGCCATATATAGGCGTTATCGCACCTTTTCGTCCACTGATT
Organism: Desulfobacteraceae bacterium RAAP-1; assembly: GCA_001443525.1. Classification (GTDB taxonomy): domain Bacteria; phylum Desulfobacterota; class Desulfobacteria; order Desulfobacterales; family Desulfatirhabdiaceae; genus RAAP-1. The sequence continues at coordinate 5,223 of LKPX01000021.1, forward strand.
TTGGGAAGATCTATGACTTTACAGTCATAAACAGTGTTTGTCATCGTTTTCCATTAACCCTTAGAAATTCATTGTAATCTCTTATGTAGTCATCCACAGAATAAGGCAATGATGCAAGTACCAGTGCAACAGCGTTAGTGGAAAAATTCTGCATCCTCCGCCAGATCATATTGGGAACATATACTCCATAATAGGCACGGTTAAGAAGCACTACTTTCTGGGCCATACCGTCATCCAAAAGCACCTCAAAGCTTCCTGAAATAGCAATTATCACTTCTTGAAGTTGCCGATAAGCATGACTTCCTCGTGATTCACCACCCGGCACGTCATAAATCCAATATGCACGCGCAATATCAAAGGGAAGATGACGATTGCTCTCTATAAATGTCAGGTTCCCCCTCTCGTCCACAATTCTTGGGAAGTTAATAATAGCCGCATTGTAAACAGAGGACTTAGCTATAGCTTGGTCCACTTGCACTGTATCATTATTGTCATTAATCATAATTTAGTATAATTTTATTATGTTAACCCAATTCGTCATTCGTCTTAACAATTGCCTATCCCAAGCCCAAATCACGACTTCGATCTTCATAATCTGTTTGTAAAACTCGATGTTCAAGTTTTTGCGCAACTATTTGAATTTACAATGTGCCGTTGGAGGCATCAAACAAACTCGACATCTGTAAAATCAGTACGTTAACATTTCGATATGGCTGGTCGGTGAAAAAACTTGAACGTCGAGTAAAAGCAACCCAATTTCATCGGGGGATAGCTGACCACTGTTTTATTATTTCCTTCGGGTAGCCTCTGTGAAAATGAGTAGTCCAAGGATAGGCTGGCTTCCCAGAACCATCCTTCAATTTCAACCTTGATGCAGCTCCCAAAATCCTCGCAGGAACTCCACAAACGACCATGTCTTCAGGCACATTTTTAGTTACAAGTGAATGTGCACCAATAAGAGATCCTTGGGCTATAACAATACCAGGAAGTATAACGGACATAGTTGCAACAATTGCATAATCACCTACATCCACACCAATCAAATTTTCGCTAGGTGGAGTTGGGTCATTTGTAAGCACGACATATGGATATAACCAGACAAAATTACCTATTTTGGATTTTTTCCCAACATGTACATTCGAATGAAAACGCACATAATCACCTATTGTACAGTCACCTTGAACATCACAAAGAGTACCAATTTGCAAATTTTCACCAGCAACAGTTCTCTCTCTTACTGTAACTCGATGTCCTGTAACCAACCCACTTCCAAAGGTTGATCCAGCATAAAAAACCGAGTGTGAGCGTATTAGACTATCTTTACCAATTGTTAGAGATAACCCATCTGCAAGCGAGGTTGGATATCCAATTTCACTATAGCCTTCAATGATGGTACCTGAACCTATTTCAACATTGTAATATACGGTAGCGTACTGACCGACGGAAGTATTTTTGCCGACAACAATGCGCTTGTCAAGTTGCCTCATTCCCCTCAACGCTTCTGCAGCTTTTAGCCCTTTACCAATAATTGCCCCAGGAAAAACTTCCACTCCGTCTTGCAGAATGACACCGGGGTTGATAACTACATGCGGATGAATGATGACATTCTGACCAATAGTTACACCATCTCGGACGATAGCAAATTCATCAATACGGACATTCTCGCCTATATCTTTGGTTTGTACGACTGCAAACGAACTAATAGTTGCCATAAGGTTCAGGTTCCTCAAGATGAATAGCGGAAACTTATTTGGAATATCTCTAACAATTTAAGCAATTGCCTTAATAATTTTTACAGGCTGATACTACACCGTCCCACACACCATCAAAATACAATTTAAGCATTAATGGGTTATTCGCTGCAACTAAAAAAAAATAGCAACATAAGTAAAAAATCAGCACTGGTAAAAATAAGAAATTTGAGTGTTTGAAAAAAAATATAATCCTATTTCTCGTTAAAAAATAAATTCTATTCCCCCCCATAATATACTTTATAAATCCGAAAGTTCCGTCATAGGGAGCTATCCCACTATCTCGTTTTAATGAATGATAAATTTCTGCCCAGGTGTTACAAATGATTGCCCCATGATTTGCGAGCCTAATCTGGAAATCACTTTCCTCATAGTAAAAATTCAAGTTTTCATCTATAATCTCATTAAAGTGGTTGTCGATTATGAAAGCGTTTGTAAAATGAGTTATTCCAGATAAAAAAACATCATTTTTTTCAAATTCTTTTCTCTTAATCATGGTAGTTTTTTTTGAAAGATAATATCCATCAGATTCAATAGATTTTTCACCCCATTTTATACATCTGAAACCACCTACCACGGCATTGTAATCAATCATCGACCTGACCAGTAGCGAAACAGAATCATCAGAGAAATAGACATCATCTGCTGATATCAAGCAGAAACGATAACGAGCGGTTTTCAAAAAATAGTTTACTGCTTCACCTGGTAATTTGCTGCTAATTTTATCAAAATATATTATATTAAAATTTTTATTTATAAGTTCAGAAGTCGCCTCACTTATAAACTTGACTATTTTATTTTTAATATGGATATAGGTTGAATTATCAATAACAAAGATTTCTTTATTATTAAATTCAGTTAATGCAACAGCCAAAGATCTAAAATTCATAACAAAGGCATCGTAATTATTATAGGGAATTGTACACGCGCTGATATCAATCACTTTTGTTAACCTATTCATCTTTGACTTAATTTAAACTAATGTTTACGTCCTGTGGCAAGCAAAAAATGAGAAAATATACGGCCTAAGCCTTTTGCCGGATAGTCGCAAAAACTTATATTCAACATGGAGGGTCCAAAATACATCGGTTGAACACTGATATCAACAAATCCTGCTTCTTCCAGCATGATCACCAACTGCTGTTCATGAATTTCCTGCTCATGGACATAATCGCCAATTTCATCGTTGTGACCAATCACCATAGGGAAAAAGAGCTTTCCCATGCAGGCGCGAACAATATTCGATCGAAATCCCCACGGATGTATAGCTTGTTGTCCAAATCCCAATCTTCCGGACCGGAAAATGTTTCATCAAACCCGCCAACACTCAAAAAATCCGCCCGTCGAATATACCGGACACCATCAATGGGCGTTGCGTCATAAAAACTCCTTTCAAACCTGCGAACGCAACTGAAATAACTGCCCCCCATGACAATTTCGGTAATGTAAAGCGCAACAAGCCCCGGGTTTTCTTGAACCCTCCGTACACAGGAACTGACCACACCCTCATCCAGAATCATGTCTGCATCAAGATAAAGGACGTAATCACCCTTCGCCTTCTGTACGCCGAAATTGCGCTGCGCCGATCTTTCCGGCCCCCAGTTGAAGACTTTTGAGGTATATTGAAGCGCAATCTCTTGGGTACGATCGGTCGAGGCATTGTCCACCACGATGATCTCAAGATCGTAATCCCCCGGCAACTGGTTCTGAACGGATTCCAGACAGCGGGCGATATTCCGTTCTTCGTTTTTCGTCGTTATGATAACTGAAACCTTGACCCGACTCATCCCGACGCCTTCCCATCGGTATGGCAGGATTTTCCATGCCCGCCCTTAAAATCAAAAATATGAGACAACACCTTTCGCCCCGCCCTCATCAAAAAAGACAAATCATCCACCGTCCGGATGGAAACCACTTTCCGGGCAATAAACGCCGGACTCATGGCCGCCCTGTATAAATCCTGCGTAAACGACAGCACATCGGCATTGCTGACGGGGCTCTTCCAGACCGATTGCTTCATATCGTAATCATCCCAGTCTTCCGTGGTCAACCACCCATTGGCTCTGGCGTCATCAAAAAGCGGCGTTCCGGGATAGGGCGTCACAATGGTCGCCTGAAGAGAGTCAATCAGCCCTTTCGTAAACATCTCCTTGGCGAAGGCCACCGTTTTCATGGCTTCTTCACGGGTTTCCCACGGATACCCGATCATCGTGGTGATATGGGGCTGAAGCCCGGCAGCCTTGCAGTCGCGAATGGTTTCTTCGATCTGGGCCACCCGAATCCCTTTGTGCAGCCGATCGAGGGTGGTCTGGTTCAGCGATTCCAGACCGATGAGGATAAAACGGAAATTGGCGCGCTTGAGCAGCCGCCACTCTTCGGGAGACAACGCCCCCACCCGCATGTTACACCCCAGCACAACCTTCCGATTCAGCCCTTGACGGATGATCCCCTCACAGAAAGAGGACAGCCACTGACCTTTGGGAAAACAACCGCTGTCGTCAAATATTTCCCGAACGCCGTATTTTTGAACCAGCTCGGCCACTTCCGCGACATGACGCTCCGGCGCCACCGTTCGATAGGTGCGGCCCGGACACAACGTCGTCCAGGAGCAGAATGAACAGCGGCCCCACCAGCAGTCGCGGCCTGCCATGATATAAGTCCCCGGCGTATGCTTGAAATTGCCGTTTTTATAAGCATACCGCCGCCACTGCGTCAACTCCCGGTCTATCATCGGCAATGCGTTAAAATCATGAGATAAATCCGGATCTCCGGATGATAAAATGCGGTCGTTTTCCCGATACCATACGCCCTTCGGAAGATCGCCTTTTCCGGCAAGATGATCCGCCAGATCAGCCAAAACGAAATCGTAATCCCCGCCGGTAACCACAAAATCCACCGGCGAATGCTGCATGGACTCTTCCGGCAACGCCGTCACATGATCCCCAAAAAGCACCGCCCGCACCGGCCAATCGCAAACTTCCCTGATCTGACGGACAATATCCCAATGCCGCTTGATCACAGGTGTTTTAGACTCAATGGCGACCATGTCCGGTCTTCGTTGCCTGAGACGCTCCAACCAATCCGTATAACGGATTTCCTCGGCGATACCGTCGTCCCAGATCACTTCATGCCCACGCGCCTGAAGCAAACTGGCCGCATAGGCCGGCACCACCGGATATATGTAGGTGGGAGAACTGAACCACTGGAACTGCCGGTTCTGAGAGAGCAGCGGTACGCCTTTTTCGGATTCCAGCGGTGGATAGGATATGGATATTTTCATTTGTAGTATCTGATCGATTTATGCTTTTAACGGAATTTCAAGACAATCTTCTCTTCAAAAGATCGTAAAAATTTTCACGTTTTCTGATCATAAGAAAAAGGACAACCCTTTTTTCGTCATCAATTGTATACGCAATCCTGTACTCAACCTTGTTTTTTTTAAAATGGTAGCTGAAAACACCATCCATAGGCCACTGAAGTTTATCAAAAACATGCGGCTCCTTAAGAATTTTATCAATAAGGGTGGCAAATATCTCTTTGGCAACCGCCTTATCAAGCCCCTTCAGGTCGTTTTTTATTTTAGGATGATATTCATCTTTGTAAGACATCTTTGAACACTTGCTCACGCAGCAGGGTTTTAACTTTTCCAGATTTGACCTCACGGTATCTTTTGGATAATTCTTTGCCATCCCGTGATAAAAGAAGCAGCAAGGTTTCCTTGTCTTCCTTCTTCAGCTTCATGATTGTCTGCGCAATATTCTTGACATCCAACTCTACGACAACGGGAATACCCATCTCAGCCCCCATACCTTCGCAAAAGCCTGCATCCCGCAACCACCCAAGTCCTCTGCTCACCGTCCCAACCGACTGCGCAATTCCTTCACCAGCAGCAGCCCCTTCAAAAACCGCCACCCGTACCAGAAGTGCGTGCCGATCTGAAACGGCAACGTCGCCAGAGCAACCCCGAAACACCGCACCTTACGATAAATACCGATTACAGATACACCAATCGCCGTCAGATACACGCCCCACAGACAGAGATAGAGACTGCGAAGAGTGCCGCTCATCGACGCCGCAATCAGCCCCAACAAAACAAAAAGAAAAAACAGACTTGGGATAAAGTAAGACAACCTGCAGGATGTTTCAGGAAAGCGCTTGACAAAAAACCCCCGATGCAGCCCGTAATTGCCGATCTGTTTCATATGCCTGAAAAACCCGGCCCGGCGGTGATGATATACCACAACGGTCGGCGCATATACAATTCTTTTTCCGAGTTTTTTCACCAGATCCAGACACAGCTTGGTATCCTCGCCCGGCCAGTACGCGCTGTCAAATCCGCCGACAGCAGCGAAATCCGCTTTTTCAACCGTGAGGTTCACAGACGGCCAGTCATCCACGAAACGCCTGCCGTTGCCCGGCCAGTAGCGCTCCACGGCGGCGCCGTTCAACGGCGAGAGAAACACGGCTCCGGATACCTGCTGCCAGAACCCGTCATCCGGCGGCGTGACCTGCGGGCCGCCCACAGCCGCAACGGCATCATCATCAAAACAAGGCAGAAGATTCGCCAGCCAGTCCGGCGCCGGATACGCATCATCATCAATGAACGCCAGAAACCGCCCGGACGCCATCTGCGCCCCCATATCACGCTTGATAGCCGGGCTGACCGGTCCGGAAGAGGCCACCCGCACCGGAAAAGCATATTCCAACTGAAAGTCCGAATCCAATACACCGTCCGGAATCAGCATGACTTCAAAAGATTGAAGCGTCTGCTCGGCCAAATGATCCAGCGTTTGGCGCAGATAGGCGCTTTCCTTCTGAAATGGGATGATAATTGTAAAAAATGTCATGGTTTCTGGTTTTAATCGGGTTGTTCCCATTTCTCTTTTGAGATGCCCGCCTGTTTTATAATCTCATTCAGCAAAGAGTTGCCGATATCAGTGGCCCCGTGAGGGTTCGGAATCCTGAGCTTTAAACTATCTTTAATCATGAATTCATGCTTTCCACCTGAGTAGGGTCCTTTGAATCCAAACTCTTTCAACCTGCGAATCATTGCTTTTCTAGAAATCGGCATGGGTTCAAGCGACCATCATCTCTCTGATTTCCAATCCGATACCATCAATTTCAGGAATGGGATCATTGTCACGCAGCTTTAAAACAAGCCATTCCTCTAGAACACCAATAAGTTCATTTCTGCATGCCTCAACGGTAGCCGCATTTGCCCAGACGCCATCAAAACCCTGTATTTCAGCAAACCAGGTTCCATCATCCAGCTTTTTATATTGGGCACTGTTTAAAGCCCTTTCACAATACTCCAGGATCATAAATCTCACCATCCCGTGATAGATAAAAGCAGAAATATACCCTCATCTTCCTTGTAATTAAGATGTGATATCCTTTTGGGCGGATTGCCTGAAATCCCATATCATTAATCATACCGATAATCCCATGAAGCTCTTTCCTTATTGACATACTCCTGCGCTTCAACGCCTTTCCATATATCAGCCCCCAGACCCTCAAGTTCCATAATTGAGTTCTTGTTTCTCCTTTTTGTGATGGATTTTTTGATCCTGGCCGATATTACTTCCAGAAGAGTCAATTGCTCATCTATATCTAAAAAAGCGATGCCTTTTATATAGTCATTAATTGATATTTTACGCGCTTCCATTGCAATGCTCCCTTTGTTGAGCATGAAAAACAACCAGTTTGATTTGAGGGCGGAGGACGGAGGGCGGAGAATATGTGTTTCATGATTTGAATTGGCGGCAGAAGGGGGTTGGGGTTTTGATCATGTTGCCGAGCATTCGGCCGATATCCTGGCAACGGGAAAGAAGATCAGTGTGGATTTCCGGGGTGATGTAACGGCAGGCCAAGGCTGTGTCGAGCCAGTGTTGGGTTTCGGCCTGCTCGGCATCGGCATCGGAATCGCTGAGCTTGCTGACAAAATGCGATTCATACCGCCGTTTCTGCCATGCCTCCGCCAGGTTCGCCCCAATCGACCGCGAAGCCCTTCGAATCTGATCCGTCAATGAATACATCTCTTCCTTCGGAAACGACTTGGTTATCTCAAAAATTTGCTGCTGCAACTCAAACGCCGCCCGATACACCCGCAACTCCCCATAACTCTCAATCCACTCCCCCACCCGTCTTCTGCCCTCCGTCTTCTGCCCTCTGTCCTTATGCTGCCAGAGCCATGCGCCACTGCGCCATTTCATCTTCATACTCACGGGCGGTCAAGGATACAAAAGTGGCGCAACGCACCCTGTCGGTGACATAAACCGGCCGACCGGAAACCGCCTCGAAACGCAGGATAGGCGATGTATCGTTTAAAACCACCAGATCAATATCGTCATATGCCAACGCATTTTGAAGACAGATCCGCAGGTCAATCAGCTCATCCAGTGAAGGCTTCCTGCCAAACAGAACCCCGATATCAATATCGCCGCCAACACGAACGATCCCTTCCTGAGCCGAACCGAAAACCCAGACAGCCACAACATTCCTGTTCAATGACATACATTGCGATATCGCACGCCAGTCAATCGTCATGGATCGTCCTTCGGATATACGTCAGAATTTCATTACGAAACTGCTCAAAATCCACCAGCCGCCGATTCACCATATCCACCAGAATCGCATTGTCCACACGCTCGTAACGATGCACCACGAAATTGCGAAATTGGACCATTTTTGAGTAGGCGTCATGTCTGCCAAGAATTCCCATCTGAATAACCCGATCCAGGGCATCCCTGCCGGTTGCCGCCGGCGCCTGGCTCTCAAGTGAAAGTATCCGCTGGCAAACATCAATCACGATTTCAACCAGGATTTGCAGACTTCGCTCCACGGCTCTTTTGGTACGCCAATCCTGCTCCAGTTCCTGAACATTCAGACATCCGAGAGAGCGCAGATCAGTCAGAACAGCATCCAGATTTTGCAGTTTTTGAGCGATGACGCCATTGATCATTGCGAAAACCTTTCACCCCATGCAGAATTCTCTCCGTCTTCACCGCCATAACGATGAACTGACAAAGCATCCTCGATGAATCCGAGATTGTTCGGAGTCCACATGATCGGCGCTCAATCGCTTGATCTTGCCATGGTTTTCTCGCGTACAATATAAAGCGGCCGACCCACCACCTCGGTGTGAATATGCCCGATGTACAGCGCCATCAGCCCCATCGCGGAGAGCATAATCCCCACCAGAAAGGTGATGAACACAACGAAATACGCCTGCACCGTGTAAACCTGCCACTCGATAATCTGCGTCGTCAGCATGACCAGCAGCAAAAGACTTGACAGCGTGGTAACCAGCACCCCCAGATAGCCCGTCAGCTTGAGCGGCAGCAGAGAAAAAGATGTGATGCTGTTGATGGCCAGACTAAAAAGCTTTTTATAGGAATACGACGGTTTGGCGTGATTGAGCCGGGCCGGAGCATTGAATTCAATGGTTTTGGTGCGAAACCCCATCCAGTCGATCAGTCCACGGAACATGCGGGAGCGTTCGGAAAACTGACGCAGCGTACGAACGACCTTTTTGTCCAGAAGACGGAAATCCGTCCCGCGTGTCGTCAAACTGATATCACAGAATTGGTTGATGATGCGATAAAACACGGCGGAACCGATTTTTTTGATCAGCGTGTAATCTTCCACATCCCCGTGAACACCAATCACCACCTCATATCCTTTTTTCCATTCCCGGATAAAATCCGGGATCAATTCCGGAGGGTGCTGTAAATCGGCGTCAATACAGATCACGGCATCGGCATCCTGCGCAGTTTCGACACCGGCCGTCAGGGCGATCTCCTTGCCGAAATTGCGGGACAGCGTCATTCCCTGAAACCGGGAATCTTCCGATGACAGGGCTTCGATCACTTCCCAACTGGTGTCCTGACTGCCGTCATCCACAAACAGGCACTTCCAGCAAACCCCCTCCACCTTCCTGAACGCTTTGATGAGATGTGCGGCCAGCGCCCGAAGGTTTTCCGCTTCGTTATATACCGGAACGATAACGACAAGATTGATGGGGTTGGATACGTCAGATTTGTATGCGCTCGAATTATCCACCACTCTCCTCAGTTTATAAAAAACTGTTTGCTGAGTACATGTTGTCTGGTGGAATGTCAAGCCTAAAACACGATGTTTCATGTTTCAGAACGCCCCAGAATCCGGACAGGAATTTCTCTGTTATGTTGATATATCGCTTACAATCCGTTATAGAGGGCGGAACGTCATGAATCGAAAAAAAACACGGATACGGTAATCAATGAACTCCTATGTAACCCAAAATGCAATCCTCTTCATTCTGATCAACTCCGGAAACGTTTTCAATTACCTGTTTCAGGTGATGATCGGACGGAAACTGTCCCCTGAAGATTATGGCGCTTTCAATGCCTTGAATTCGATGACTGTTCTCATCACGATCCTGATCGGCGTACTGCCAGTGGTGATTGCCAAATTCACCGTTCAACTCTCTCTCAAAAGCATGGAAAAAGTTCGGGGGCTTTTTTTTTCAGGCCTGAAATGGCTCTGCATCGGGGCTGGAGCCACCATGATCGCCGGATGGGCAGCCATTCCCCTGGTGAAGGATTTTCTTCGGATCAACCAAACCTGGACGATCGCCCTGATGGTATGCCAAACCGGTCTGGCGTTTCTGTTGCCGCTGCCGATGGGCATTCTTCAGGGCCTGCAAAGATTCACGCCTTATGGATTGACATCCACGACCAGCACAGCAGGCCGTTTCGCTGGCGGCGTCGTCTATGTTCTGCTGCTCAACTGGGGCATGACGGGCGCAATTCTGTCCGGTGTGACAGGCAGCCTTTTGAGCCTCGTATTCGGCCTTTATTGCCTGCACGACATCATGACCGGTCCACACACAGCGCCCACCATGGATGTTGTCGGAGATATGATCCGATATTCCGTACCGGTACTGCTGATGTCCATCGGCGTAGGCTCCCTGGGACAGATAGACATGGTGCTTGTAAGACATTTCTGCCTGCCTGACGACGCCGGATATTACGCAACCGCGGCCATCCTGGGAAGAATCGCCTTTTTTCTGCCGGGTATTTTTCTGATGGTCATGTTTCCATCCGCCGCAAAGTCCCATTCGTTGGGAAGCAAAAACCATGCGGCCCTCTGGTGGAGCGCAGGGTTGACCGGAGTGCTTGCCGGGGGGTTCGCCGGTGTATGCGCCACATGGCCGGCGCAGATCATTTCACTGTTGTATGGCAAAGGCTACCTGCCATCCGTCCCCATATTCCGCATTATCAGCGTGGCGATGGCGTTTCTGGCCATGGCGAATGTATTTTTCACCTATTGCCTGGCCAGAAATGAATACGGATTTCTCTGGATTCTCGGCATTGGACTGGCGGCCATGCTGGCGGGGGTCGGCATGTTTCACCAGTATTCGATTCAGATCGCATGGTCGTTGTTTTTTTCATCGGCGGTAATGTGCGGCGGAACGGTATTATGGTTTCTATGGAAACACCAGCGGGAAAAAGTACTGAGGGAAACATGTTCTTGAAAACGTATAAGGTTGCAGTTCTCATTGCCCTGTTTTGCGGGATTGTTCCGGGAGGTTCAAGCGCCGGATATGCGGCCGAAAATCCGGCCTCGCCCCGGATAATCCTGTCATCCGGATCGGAAGACACGTTTGTTCAGCAAATCAAAACCGTTGAGGATGGCGGTTTTGTTCTGGACAAAAACGCATCATTCAAAATGGAGGCCCGGATAGAACCCGTTTTGACGACGGAAAAAACAGTTTACAGCAAACACGATCTGGCGCTCTCCCCCCCTGCCTGGGAATGCCGGGACTTTCCCTGCACACGAACCTGGTCTATTGATCTTTCGAAGCAGTCGCTTTCCACAGATGACTTTCCGCATCTCTTGTTGTCGTGGGATCAGGCGGTTCCTGGCGAAACACCGGAGGTAACCGTCGCTCTGTCGGCAAACGCCAAAACAACCGATGAAAAGGACCGTATCGCTCATTTCGAAGGACATTTCAAAGAAGGCTCCAACCGGCTGATTTCCCCCATATCCACCATGGAAATGAAGGATGCGGTCTATAAAAAAAAATCATGGCTGTATGTTCTGAAACGAGATTTTGGATTTAAATCCGACAACGAATGGCGATATTGCGAAGACGCCAATAACTTGATTTTACAGTCCCGCATTGATGTTCCAGCAAGCAAGGTGCAGGTATTCCAGATAGTCACCGATGCCAAAACATCCCCCCGATACGTCAACTTTTCGATAGACTCTCATGGAACCGGCAAACGCGACAGATTTATATCGTTTCAACAAATTCGGCATTCCACAGAAACCATTGGGGACACCACCGTTCTGACAATAGATGTTGCGGAATCATTGAAAGCACTTGGCCTGAACCCGGACAAGGTGGTTATCATGGAGCCAATCATCGCGCTGCCAACGGTTTTTTCGGCATATGAAAAAGATAAGCCTTTTAAAAAGTTGATTTTCGCCGCTGAAAACCAGATCGGGCATACCCGGATTGTAATGCCGCAGATACAAAAGAATAACAACCATGTTTCACTGGACTTCGATTTCAGCCAGACGCTGGAACAAAGCCGACTGTGGGACGCCCGGTGGCAAAACATCACCATTACCGTCCGCTCGTCAAAACCGCAGCAAATTCAGTGGACAGACGCAACGTTTCTCGACTACTGGCAGGGACGCGTTCCTGCTCTGGCATCGGCGCCTGTCCAGGCTCTATCTGGTTGGGGATTTCCTGTGTCCGCAATCGGAACGGAACAGGTGCGTAAATTCCGGCCCATATATTACAACCACCAAACACAAGGGACGCCAATATCACCACTGCGCCAAATGACCCATACCCCGTTTCAGGACCGGGATATGGGCGTTACCGGAGACCACCTGTGGTACCAGATCAAGAAGGAACCGCGGGCCATTACCCTGAAAGGGATATTCACGGATAGAAAAGGATTGGCTCATCTGACAATACAACCTTTTTCAAAAAGCGTGCATATTGCCTTCACTGGCTCCAAGGCAGCGTCCGTGATTGTCGAACAATTGAACGGTTCACGTATTGACTTGCCCCTGCGCTTTTTTCTGGTGGATGGAAAGCTGCCGGTGCCTGCGAACGCCGCGCTTTCTCTGCGCATCGTTCCGGAAAAACCGCCTGTATCTTCCGTTCCTGTTTTACAAACGGGCAGGAACAAAATTCCGGAAGCAGAAGCATTCAACGAGTCGTGGGATCTACGGCTCGAAGCTACAGAATGGGATCAGTTTACGGATGCCGTTTTTCCCGCGGCTCAGGCGCCTCCGGTCCAACGAAATTGGTTCGCTGCGGATGGCCATGTGAAAAATGACCTCTGGATATGGCGCTCCGGCCCCTTGCCGGTTTGGGGAAATCTGATGCTGACGACCCCGACCGGAAAAATGAACCTGCCGATGGGATTCAGCAGCAACTGGGCAAATCCCAAAGTACCTGACAACGCCAGCATCGAAGGATTCATCCCTCTGAAAGAATCATGGCTTCCACCTCTGCCCCCCAGCGACACGGAGACAATTTGTTTCGATGTCCAGACGGCACAACCAGACAGTCCCCTCAATCTGCAAGACCTGATCTGGTGGGAAAAAACCGGCGAAATTCCTTTAAACAGCACTGGTCCAAACATGGTTACAGACGCTGAAACACAAAAGATTTATCTCTTCCGGAATCACACAAAGCCCATGCAGTGGACGTTTACCCTCCCGGCGACACCGTACATGCTGCCCAGACAGTTGACGCTGCCGGTGCCCCTGCCGCCGTTCTGCAAACTGGAACTCAAGATCGGTGACCAGACATGGAGTCCGCCGGCAAACACCCCGGTTTGGGATATCCCGGAGAAGATCGGCGCCTTCAAAACACTGACGCTTACACTCACATCGTGGGGGGAGGAACCGGTGCTGGTTGTATCCAGACCTGCCCTTCGGGTCGTGGGAATTCAACGTACGGCTGACTCGGATATGGCGCTGATCACCGTCAATCTGGATGGAAAAAAAATCCCCATGAACCCTTCAGAATTCAGGGATTCCAGCAGTGAGTGGGTGCGGCTTCCCGATATCGCTCTCACGGCCGGGAAGCATAAAATCGGCCTTGTGAACAGTCGGTACTTTCGGATTGACAGGTTGAAATTACATACGGACAGTCCTCAGCCATGGCCAGACGAATCCAGCAATACGCCCCCCGCGCCATCGCTCTGGTATCGTCTTTTCTGGCTTGGAATCAAGTTAATGTTTCTGGCCGGGATAGGGTATGCCACGTATATCTTCAGACATCCGCTGCGAATCACTTTCAATCGCTTCTGGCAACCTTTCCGGCGCATAACGTCAGATATTTATGACCGGTTTTCTGACCGGACCTGGTCTATAGCCTGGCTTGCCATCAGTGGAATTTTGTACATCACCGGAGTTTTGATGCCGGTTCAGGGAAGCGAAAACTATTTCATCACATTCGGTGGAATGACTGTCGTCTGTTTTCTCTGGCATGTAAGTCGCTGGCAACAGGAACGGATAACCCGACAATTTCCCAGAATAGCCGCATCTGTTTATGACAGCCGCAGCAAAACGTTTTTTGCATGGGCGCTGATACTTCTGGTTGTCACCGCGATCCTTTTGACCATGAAACTGGAAATTGTGGCGGAACAGGCGGCTGTAATTGTATATTACCTGCTTGTCATCGGAACCGTCGGCGAGGTAGTGGCGCTGCGCCGCGGCAGTGATAAAAACGGAGCGGAAAATGCCTGAGCGTTCCCCTCGGTTGCGTCGAATATTGACTGTGTCTGGAGGAATGCTTCTGTCTTGTCTGTTTGTCGAAGCGTTGCTGCGATATGCGGCGTTGTCCACCTATGTTTTCGATTTGGGCTTGTTTCTCAACAGTTTTTATAATGTCGGCAAAGAATGGCAACGTGCTTTTTGGGGACACATCCACCCGTTCATACCGTTATATGGGCTGATTTATGCACATCTGCCCGCCGGCATGGCGCCTTATTTTGTGGTCGGTGAGCAGGCGCTGGCGCTGATAATCGCCACAGTCTGGATGTGGCGGTCTTTCGGGGCTTGGCCAGGGATGGCAATGGCGATCTACTATCCACTGTGGGTCAACGCTCTTTTTGATTTTCATTTCGACCATCTGGCGATACCACTGCTCGCCTGGTTTTATATCGCCTGCCAAAAACGTCGTTTCGGTCAGGCCATGTCAGCCGCCATATCGCTGATACTGGTCAAAGAACCCTTCGCTCTGGAAACCGCAGGATGCGGCATTTATCTGCTCTGGCTGACGTTGCGTGAGAATGGACTCCAAGACCGCTGCAGGATATGGGGAAGTTTATGGGTCATAATCGTTGGCATGAGCTGGTTTTACATATCTGTAAACTGGCTGCTGCCCTATTTTACGGTTGGGGCATTGCGGGGAGGAATCGATGCATCAGCGTTTTCCTGGCTGGGCCATAACCTGAAGGATATGGTCATCACACTGTTGATTCGACCCGATCTGATCCCTCGCGAAATTTTTCAGACACCCGGAAAGCTGGCTTATTTAGTGGTGATTTTTGGATCGCTGGCTTTCATTCCGCTGCTGCGCCCTGCCGCACTGATTCCGGCATTGCCTATCTTGTTGATTTCTTTGCTCTCACATCTCAGCAACTATTATTCTTACAGCAATCACTACACCGCCGGTATCATCGTGCCGGCAATCGTCGCCTTTCGAGATGGTCTGCCGGTGGCCGGGCGGTGGTTTGAAGTCATATGGGGACGGCTGACAACTCGTTTCGCCATCCCGAACCGGCGCACAGATTACGGCGGCATGACGTTTGCCGTCCTGTTGATCGGCTGGATGTTGATATCCCACGCAGCGCTGGCGACATCCCCGATTTCACGACTCTTCTGGTCGGATAAAATCTGTAATTATAACTGGCGAGCCTATGTGCCGACAGCACGGGACGCCATGATGAAACAGGCCATGCGATCTTGTATTCCGGTAAATCCGAACATGGTTGTCAGTACCCAGAATTCCGTCAACTGGGGATATCTAACCCGTTGTCAAGCTTGTCTTCCCTTTCCAGAGGGGATCCGAAAACCGCATCTGACACCAGATTGGTCAAACCGTACGGTATCAGGGTTATGGCAATTTGTCATGACAGGCCATCAAACGCCTGTAAAGGTAAAACCCCGATTTGCCGATTTTGTGGTGCTGGATTTGAAACGCCCCTGGACACTGACGGATCAGGGATGTGACTGGTTGTATGGCCGGTGTACCAATACTGAAATGGCGGAACGATTTTTACACCAAATCGACACCATGTCCATCGATTATCAGAATATCTTCTCACAGGACGGTTTCATGATTTTCCGCCGAAAAACGGATATGCAATGAGCTGGCGGCACCTTCCCCATCAATGGGTAGCCAGCATGTATGTCGCGGGAATATCCATGACGCTTTTTTTCTGGTTGGGGAAAATACTGGGGCCGGCGCTGTTCGGACAATACAATTACGCACTCACATGGGCTGCAATGGTGGCCGTCATATTCGATGGCGGTTTCAAGACGCTTATTTTTCGTGAGGAGATCAAAAGCCGAACAAAAGGAATCATGATCTGTCAGGCCATCGGTCATCTTCTGACGATAGTTGGATTGAGCCTTGTTGGATGGATTGTCTGCTGCAGAACATACACCGTCATGTGGCTGGCCGTGATTATTTCCGTTGCAGTCAACACCGTCGTCAGTTTCTACTCATCGAGTCTCAAAGCAAAAGGGGCTTTCCGCACCGAAGCCATGTGGCAGATCATTTTTAGATCGGTTTCAGCCGCAAGCATCCTGGTATGCGTATATCTGTGGCCTACACCCGTCATTATTTTCTGGGCAGGCGCAATGGGGCTGCTTGCCTGTCTTTGCTTCATATGGCAGTGGTTCCGGACGCATCGCCCGATTTTTCAGCCGGACTTGGCTGTGTATCGTTCCGCCATGGCTTTGATGGTGATTGATATCGCAACATCGCTTTATTTTCGTATTGATATCATCCTGTTAAACCACTTGAATGTCTCTCAGGCGGATATTGGCCGATATGCGGCTGCAGTAAAGATTCTGCAGGGATTCGTGCTGCTTTCAATGCCTGTCTCCCAGATATTTTTCAGAGAAATGCGAATTCACTGGCTGGAGGGGACATTTTTTCTGAAGCGACTTTTTAGTGCAATCTCATTGTCCGTGGTATTGGCGGTCACAACGGCTGCTTTATCCTGTTGGATAGGCGAATACGGGATTGTACAGATTTTGGGTAAAAGCTTTCGTGAAGCTGCAAATGTACTTCCCTGGCTGATGATCAGCCTGATTTTTATCTTTCCCAATGCTCTGCTGACAAATGCCGCTCTGGCTGCCGGCGGAGAGTGGTTTTATGCAATGGCGACAATTTTTGCGGCCATTGCAAATATTACCCTCAATTTCTGGCTGATACCTGGTTATGGCATCATGGGAGCAGCATGGGCGACCATCGCCACAGAGGCATGTCTGTCCGCAGGACTTCTGACAGCTATCGAGAGAATACGATATAACTTCAAAACCAACCCGTTACCACAGGCGACATATCGTTGACAAACATTGCAGGACATCAAAAAAACCGACTGCGTATTGCCATTCAGGGGGATCAACTTTCATCGCCTACAGGCGGCGGCAGGTTTATCCGAGGGTTTCTCAGAACGCTGTTTTCCGAATTTCCGGACCAGATCGATCGCGCTTATGTGTTGGTAACCCAGAACGAATCAATCGCATGTCTTGGAAAACTTCCTCCTAATGTCACTTTGCTGAAGCAGCGATTTCCTTGTCAATTACGTTATACGCCGCTGGCGCGACTTTTCGGATATACGTTGCCGTCCATAGATGTGGCTTTCGGCCCTTTTTATCATGTATTTCCCTCATCACGAGCGAAGATACGCGGTATCACTCTCCATGATATGTCGTACTTCGATGCGCGCTATCATCCACAAAACATGACCGTACGGAATGAAAAGGCGCTCATGACGAGGACAGTGCAGTTATGTAACAGCGTGGTGTGTATCAGCAATGCCACGTTACGCGAATTTCAGGACAAATGGCCCCAACTCGCACACAAAGCGGTGATGATATATAACGGCGTATCCGCCGAAGAAACACGGTCTTCTACCCCCCGGCCCTCCCCGCAAAACAGCATTCTTGCCGTCGGCACCATCGAACCGCGCAAGAACTATTCCACGCTCTTGGATGCCTATGAACAATTGCTCGGCGAACAAGGGGATGCAGCGCCGCTCCTCAACATTGTGGGCGGGATGGGATGGTTGAGCGATGACGTCGTTCGACACATAATGGCGCTGCAGACGACCGGCAAATGCAAGTGGCTGCAAAATATCTCCGACGCGCAACTGGTCGATGCGTACAACCACGCCGGCGTTTTCACCTACCTGTCTCTCTGCGAAGGGTTTGGGTACCCGCCCTTCGAGGCCGCCTTCGCCGGATGCCCCATGGTACTCGGCAACGCCTCATCCGTCGGAGAAATCTGGTCGCAGCACGCAACATGCGTTGACCCTCTGGATGTGGACGCCATTGTCGCCGCCTGGAAATGGGCATTGGGACTTTCGCCGTCACAGCGGGAAACCGTAGCGGCCGTGCAGAAAAAACGGGCGCAGGAGTTCACATGGAAACGAACGGTGGAACAGTATGTCGCTCACTGGCAACACCTGATCACCGGGATGAAACGATGACAAACGCCTATACAAACAGCCGCGGCATCAACGTCACGCACTACCACCGCCGGCCCATCTATGAAATATCGTACAGCATCGAACACCAGTTTGAAGATGTGCGAGCGGCCCTGCCCTCATTCGTTGTCCCAACCGTTGCGGTTTCCCGCTTTTTCAGCAAAGGCTTTTTTCCGCGCCTCTACAACGCGCTGGAAGCCGTGCTGAGGCAATCGGACGTGAACCACGTCACCGGAGACGTCCAGTTTCTCGCCATCTTTCTTCACAAAAAAAGAACATTGCTCACAATTCACGATTGCGTCATGCTCGAAAGACTGACAGGTCTCAAAAGGGCGGTTCTTTTTTTCTTCTGGTTCTGGCTTCCGGAAAAACGGTCGGCGCTTGTCTCCGTCGTATCCGAATCCACCAGGCGGGAACTGCTCCGACACCTCAACTGCGACCCGAACAAAATCCGGGTGGTTCATTGCTGCGTATCGCCGGAATTTCAACCCGCGCCAGCAATGTTCAATTCTCAAAAACCGGTCATCCTGCAGACAGGCGCCCGCGACAACAAAAATTTGCTGCGCATCGCTGAAGCGCTGACAGGAATTTCATGTCACCTGAAAATTGTCGGAAAACTTTCGCAGACACAAATTGCAGCTCTTGACCGTCATGGAATAGAGTATTCAAACGCTGTCATGATCCCCAAAGCCGAACTGGCAGCCCTGTATCGGGAATGCGACATGCTGGTGTTCGCCTCGACCTATGAAGGGTTCGGGCTGCCCATCATCGAGGCCAACGCCGTCGGAAGACCCGTTGTCACCAGCAACATCCTTTCCATGCCGGAAGTCGCCGGAAACGCCGCATGTTTTGTCGATCCGTTCGATGTGGCCAGCATCCGATCCGGAATTCAAAAAGTCATTGAAACCCCTGAATACCGTGATATGCTTGTGCAAAACGGATTTCAAAACGTGCGGCGATTTCGGCCCGGAGACATTGCGGCGCAGTACGCCGAACTCTATCGGGAAATACTTGCAGAGAACTGACAGACATCCCGTCTGCCGACAGAAAAGAACCAATTTATGCGAATAGGCCTCAATCTTCTTCAAACCCGCCCCGAAGTGGGCGGCATCTGGAACTACGCCCTGCGACTGACATCCGCGCTGGGAAAATACGACAACATCAATCAATATGTGGCGTTTGTCACCCAAAAACACCCGTTCCCCCTGCCGGACACCCCCAATTTCCAGGTTGTTCCGGTGAATGTGTCAACATCAAACCTGGCCAGAATTACTTATGAAAACAGCCTGCTACACCACATGACGCGGGTGCATCGCCTTGATATCCTGCACTGGTTCGGCAACACACAGTCGCTGCGCTCCTCGATTCCTGACGTGGTTTCCGTTCATGACCTGATGCTGTTCGAAACCGGCTGCTTTACCCCCATCAAACGCCTGTACCTGAAAACGATGATGCGCCATACGGTCAAACGGTCGGCATGGCTGCTGCCGGTATCCCATACGACGGCGAACAATCTGCGCCGCTTTTTGAACGCCGACCCCCGGCGCATGACAGTGCTTCCCGCCATTGTGGATGAGAAATTTCAGCCGGCGCCAGCAGATAAAATTGCGGCATTTCGACACCACCATCACTTGCCGGATCCCTTCTGGCTGTATGTCGGTCATTTTTATTCCCATAAAAATCACATACGCCTGCTGCACGCTTACCACGCGCTGAAATCCCGTGGATTTGGCCCCTGGCCGCTCGTTTTCCGAGGTGACGATCATGGGGAATGGAAGGCCATCCGGCGCACCATCGAGCGACTGGGGCTGCAAAAAGACGTGTTCCGCCTGCCCCGGCTGGATGAGGAGACAATGCCCGTCCTGTTTTCGGCGGCAAGCGGGCTGGTATTTCCCTCCCTGTACGAAGGCGGCGGAATACCGGTGCTTGAGGCGATGGCGTGCGGATGCCCGGTGATCGCGTCGGATATTTCGGCGGTTCGCGAGTTCGGCGGCGATGATGTCGCACGGTTCAATCCGCTGGATATCGCCTCCATCGCCGCCTGTATTCAAGCATTTCAGGAGCGTTGCCCTGCACCTTCCCAAAACCGGCGACCGCTGCAAAACCGTTTCGAGGCGCACCATCCACAACACATCGCCATCCAAACCATGAATGTCTATTTATCCATCAGCAACCGATATCACGCCGCCAGACGTTCCTGAATTTTCTCGATGCTCTGCTCCAGCGTATATACCCTGCGTTCCAATACAATGACTTCTTCGCGAGGAACCAGTCTTTGATACATGCTGTCTAAGCGGGTGTTGATCTGCATATACATGTTCATAAATTCCAGCGGTGGCGGACCAGTTTGGTGAAGTATTGAGAGGATGTATGTAGTTTTCTGTTTGTCTATCAACAGGCGAAAGGCTTTACTGTCACTATCTGGCGCCTTTCCCGAAAAGGATTACCGAAATGGTTCTCAGGATAATTCTCATATCCAGAAACAGCGACATGTTTTTTATGTAGTACAGATCATATTCCAGCTTGTTTAATGCTTCATCCACAGTCGAGCCATACGGATAGTTGATTTGCGCCCATCCCGTAATGCCCGGTTTTACGGACTGACGGATAAAATAGTACGGAATTTTTTCTTCCAGTTCGGAAACAAATTCCGGACGTTCCGGCCTGGGTCCCACAATGCTCATTTTCCCTTGCAGTACATTCAACAGTTGGGGGATTTCGTCCAGCCGGGTAATTCTAATCCATTTTCCCACTCCAGTGATCCGTTCATCCTGATTTTGAGTCCACATGACTCCGTTTGTTTCCGCATCCTGTTTCATGGAACGAAATTTATAGAGCGTAAACGGCACGCCGTCTTTTCCCAGCCTTTTCTGTCGGTAAATGACAGGGCCTTCCGAATCCAGTTTGATCATCAGCGAAAGAAGAAGCAAAACCGGCAATAAGACAACAAACAGTGTAGAAGAGAGGACAATGTCCGCGATCTGCTTGATATTCTGTATTAACTTGCTTTTGTTGAGATAGAACCCTTCCACATAAACAAGCCACTCGTCATGGATATGTCGGACCGGTACCCGGCCGCTGTTGCATTCGTACTCGTTTGTCATATCCATAATGTTCCAGCCGAGCAACTTTGCATGGAGTAATTTTCTGATCAACCTGGGTCTGAGTTCATGTGTAATAGCAAGTCTGATATCTCTCACCCCGGTTTCCCTGCCGATATCAAAAAGCATGTCTGTCGTTCCCAGCACCTTGCCGTTTCCTATCTTCTTTCCAGTTTTTTTGGGATTATCATCTAGAAATCCAATAATTTCATACTGCGAACGAATTTCTGAGAGCCAGTCATAATAAAAATGGCCCGCTTTTCCGGCGCCGATAATAAGAATTTTTTTCCTACCTTCTGTCTTTGGCAGAACAGACCAGTAACATATCCTCCATAAAGAGCAAAAAAGCCAGATCAGTGACATTTGGATAAAAAACAAGCCTCGTCCATATTTCCAGTCAGGATAAAAATAAAATATCATGATGGCCAGACCGCCGGCAACAACAACAGACAGGATACTGCGTTTCAGGTACAGAATTTTATTGCCATTTCCGGGCGATGTGTACATTTCAAAAATATAGAAACTGAGGAGATAGAAAACGACCGTAGTGAATGTTGAGCCGGTATAGGAATGCAGAATATCGGAAAAGTCACCGAAACGCAGAATGAACGTCAGCACTGTAGCAAGTACGATAAGTCCAACATCTCCCAGCAACAGCGTTGCTTGCTCAATTCGTTGCCGTTTATACATTAGTTCTTATCCATGTATCGAAGAATCGCATCAACGATTTCAGCAGTTCAGAAATATTGAAAAATCTTGGATAGCGGTTTCAAAACAAAGGTCAGAGGGCTGATGGGGAGATCATTTACCTTCCATGCCCTGTAATTTTCAACAACATTGACGGATGTGGTTTTCAGCCCAGGGCGGCATCTTCCACCCGTACGCATTTTAACCATTACCATCGGAATATGGACTGTGGATATTCCATATTTATACAGCAATCGCAACATGATCTCATAGTCTGATGCTAAACGAAAATTCAAGTTAAATCCACCATATTCTTCATATATATTTTTTTTAACAAAAAAGGCCGGATGCGGTGGCATCCAGCCTTTTTTGAAGTTGTTTTTTTGATACGTTCCGCAAATCCAGCGCCTGATAACCTTGTCCGGCTTATTTCTGTCCACATAAAGGATGTCCCCGTAACAGGTCTGCATGTCCGGATCGGCTAGATATGCGACGACAGTTTCAATGACCAATTCGTTACTGTACATGTCATCAGAGTTCAGAAACCCGATAATATCACCTGTAGCACGGTGTAGCCCCTTATTCATGGCGTCGTAGATACCGCCATCGGGTTCACTTGACCATGAGATATTGTTATTGTAATTATCAAGGATGAGTATCGTGTCATCGGCAGACCCGCCATCTACAATGATGTGTTCAATGTCTTCATGAGTTTGGATTGAAACGCTTTTTATGCAATCCGATATGGTTTGGGCTGCATTCAAGGCGGCCGTGACAATAGATACTTTCATCTGGAATCGGAAATGTCCTTTGTATTCAGAACGCCCATCAGTTTCTGACATGGGACATCCAGCGCTTTCATGATGAATATCTGCTTGATATTCATAGGAACGCCACAATGATAGTCCGTAGTTTTAACGTGATTCCGACGCCACTGTTTGTTGATACTGCTATAATAGACTTTCAGAAAATTCATTTTACTGCAGTATCGGTCGGAGATATACATTACAACAAGTATTATCTCCTTCCTGCCGCCTTGTGAAATGAATTTTCTGGAAATCTATAGCATATCGATCCTTATGGGTCAAAGCTGAAAAATTTCACTTGTCAAGAACCATGTATTGTTTTATGGTGCCAGCATAGAATGCTTGACGGGAACGCATTCCACAGCGCTCCTGCTACTTCCAGATGTCCGACATTTTAAAAAAATGAAGACAGAACCGGTGTCATTCCATTTTTCCGGCCCTGCCGGAACCATATCTGATTAAGTCCGTATCAACAGAGAAGCTGCATTGATTTCAGTCATACCACTGGCCTGACGCTTCCTGAAAACGTTGTTGTGGATGAAGCGTCATGATCAGCCTTCTTTGAAAAAGGAGCGGCAGCCTCATGACCATCCGTACAGGGTTTTATATCTGTCATTGCGGCATCAACATCGCCGGAAAAGTCCGCGTTACCGATGTCGCCGATTTCGTGAGAAAATTGAGGGGTGTGGTGGTGTCCCGGGACTACCGGTTCATGTGCTCGGATCCGGGGCAGGCCATGATTGAAAAAGATATCCGGGAATATGGCCTGAACCGTGTGGTGGTGGCTTCCTGCTCTCCCAGACTTCATGAAAAAACCTTCCAGTCCGCATGCCGGCGCGCCGGACTCAATCCCTATCTGTTTCAGATGGCTTCCGTCAGGGAGCAGGTCTCCTGGGTTACGCTCGATGAAGACGAAGCCACGCAAAAAGCCAAATCCCTGGCTGCGGCCGCTGTCAGCCGTGTGGTATTTCATAACGCGCTGGATTCCCGCGAAGTCAAGGTGCATCCGGATGTGCTGGTGGTCGGCGCCGGGATTGCCGGGATGCAGGCGGCGCTTGATATCGCGGCAGGCGATCACCATGTGTATCTGATTGAAAAATCCGGCACCATCGGCGGCCACATGCTTCAGTTTGACAAGACGTTTCCTACCCTGGATTGCGCCGCCTGTATCGGCACTCCTAAAATGGTGGATGTGGCGCAGCATCCCAACATTACCCTCATGACATGCAGTGAAGTCACTGAACTGACAGGATATATCGGCAACTATACGGCTAAGGTCCATCGCTATCCCCGCTATGTGAAGGAAGGTGTCTGCACCGGATGCGGAGAGTGTGCCGGCGTATGCCCGGTAAGCTTTTCCAGCGAGTGGGATGAAGGACTGGGCAGGAGAAAAGCCATTTTTCGAGCGTTTCCCCAGGCCGTGCCGATTACCTTCCGTATTGATAAAAAGGACAGGGCGCCGTGCGTCGGCGCCTGTCCGGCCCATGCCAATGTTCAGGGATATGTTCAGCTTATCAAACAACGGAAATATACCGAAGCTGTCCGGCTCATTATGGAGCGCATTCCGCTTCCGGGCGTTTTGGGACGCGTATGCCCGCATCCCTGTGAATTGAAGTGCCGACGGGCGGAGGTGGATGCGTCCATTGCCATCCGCGATTTGAAGCGCTTTGCCGCCGATCAGGTGAATTTTGAGACGCTGGCGCTTCCGGATATTCAGGAAAAGGATCAGAAAATCGCGGTGATCGGTTCAGGCCCCGCCGGTCTGACGGTGGCGTTTGATCTGCGGCGTAAGGGGTATCAGGTCGTGATCTTCGAAGCGCTTCCCCAATTGGGGGGATTGCTGCGTTTTATTTCTTCTAAGAAAATAAAAAAACGTTCTAGGGATGCGGAAGCGTTTTCAGAATCCGGAGATGTGTCGAGTGATCCAGATTCAGATTATCGCCTGCCGGCATCCGTGCTGGATGCCGAGATAGGTTATATTTTGCGTATGGGAGTAAAGACCGTCTGCAATGTGCGCTTTGGAACCGATATCACTCTGACCAGTTTGAAATGCGACGGATATGCCGCCGTTTTTCTAGGGGTTGGTGCACGCGCCTGTCGCAAGCTCGGAGTTCCTGCGAAAGATACACCGGAAGGCAACTCTGAGACGGCGCGGTTTCTGAGAGACATCGGCATGAATGCTTCGGGCAGTGCTTTTGGTTTTCTGGAGTGTACGTCTCAGAGTACTATCCGCGTTCATCCCGATACGCTTCAGACATCTATTCCCCATGTCTTTGCCGGCGGCGATGCAGTTAGCGGTCCGGCAACAGTTGTGGGAGCTGTCGCTGCGGGGCATCGGGCTGCGGAGGCCATAGACCGTTTTGTTCAGGGAGTTTCGTTGGATGGGATGACTTCAACGGGGCCTGATGTCGTCGTCGAACGCCGCACCGGATGTTTTGATGAAATTCCGGTAAGATTTTCCGAAGAAGAGGCGCTCCGTGAGACGCAGCGGTGTCTGAACTGCGGCGGATGCTGCGAATGTATGGAATGTGTCCGGGCCTGCGCGGCCAAAGCCATCGATCACGCCATGACAGGTGAGGATATGGAGGTGCAGGTCGGCGCCGTGATTCTGGCTACGGGCTTCGATGTGATGGATCCGACGCCGTTGACACAGTTCGGATACGGTGTTTTCCCTAATGTTTTTACCAACCTCGAGTTTGAGCGTATCAGCAACGCCACCGGTCCGACGGGCGGCAAAATATGGATGCGCAATGCCGCCGGAGAATTCACCGGCCCTCCGGAAAGCGTGGCGATTCTTCACTGTATCGGCAGCCGGGATGTCCACTGTCATGAATACTGCTCCCGTGTCTGCTGCATGGCGGCGTTGAAATACAGCCATCTGATCAAGGAGAAGGTGGGACATCATGTTCCGGTCTATGATTTTTACATCGACATGCGCTGTTTCGGCGAAGGCTATGAGGAATTCTATCGCAGGTGTCAGGAAGAAGGCACCCATTTTGTGCGGGGGAAAGTTGCCGAAATATCGGATCAGGCCATCACGCCCGAGGAGAAAGGCAAACTGATTGCCATTGCCGAAGATACCCTCCTGGGAAAACGGATCCGGGTGCCGGTGGATATGGTGGTACTCTGTTCAGCCATCGAGGCCAGAAAAGACGCCATGCAGGTAGGCCGGGTTTTCGGGGTCAATCTGGGCGCGGATGGATTTTTTCTGGAAGAGCATCCCAAGCTGGGGCCGCTCAATACGGCTACCGACGGCGTTTTTATCGCCGGCGCCTGCCAGTCACCCAAAGATATCCCGGATACGGTGGCCCAGGCGTCCGGAGCTGCGGCCAAAGCGCTTTCTCTGGCATCCAGAGGCCGGGTGACGGTGCAGTCCGTGGTGTCTTGGATCAACCCTGACATCTGCGCGGGCTGCATGCTCTGCATTCCGCTGTGTCCATATTCAGCCATTGAATTTGACTTCCGCCGGAACGTGTCGGTGGTCAATGAGGCGGTCTGCAAGGGATGTGGGAGCTGCTCCGGGGTGTGCCCGAGCGGCGCCGCCCAGGTGCGGCATTTTAAAAAGCAGCAGGTGTTTGCCGAGTTTGACGGCATGATGGATGCTATTATCGAGATTGCCGGTTCATCCGGAGAAATTCAGAAAGACAGGCGCAGCGGCGGCTGAACCGGGTGTTCCAAAGAGGCAGAGGAGGAAAACGGCGTTATGGCGGAATTTGAACCGACGATTGTTGCATTTGTCTGTAACTGGTGTACCTATACCGCGGCGGATCTGGCCGGAACATCCCGGCTGTCCTATCCGAAACCCGTGCGGCTGATCCGTGTCATGTGCACCGGGATGGTGGACCCCCAGTATATTCTCAAGGCGCTTCTGGAAGGGGCGGATGCTGTTCTGGTCAGCGGCTGTCATCCCGGGGACTGCCATTATATCAACGGAAACTTCAAGGCCAGAAGGCGTATCCGGCTCTTAAAAGAAATTTTATCGCAGTTTGGCTTTGAGCCGGAGCGGCTTCGGCTTACCTGGATAGGGGCCAGTGACGGCATTCAGTTCGCCGAAGTCATGCGGGAAATGGTGTCGCAGGTCAAGGCGATCGGTCCATGCACGGCCAGCCGGCTGGCTGCCTGACGTTCCTGATGGGGGGAGAAATGTAATGTCACTTGTACGAAAACTTGCCATAGACAGGCAGGACATTCTGGGAACCGTGCAGGGCTTTTTACGTTCAATATTGACGCTGGAAGATATCGCCGTCGTTCTGGCGCCCCGGCGTCTTGCCGAAAAATCCGTGGTGATGCCTGCGTTGATCACCCAGCCGGATTGTTTGAGTGATGCTGATCCACTGGCGCCGGCGTTTTTTTTAAACGCGGCTCAGATGATGTCGCGTTTGACACGCAGGCCGTCGGGTCAAAAAATCGCAGTTGTTCTGAGACCCTGTGAAATACGGGCGTTCATCGAGCTGGTCAAATTCAAACAGGGTGCTCTGGAAGATGTCCTGATCATTGGTCTGGACTGTCTGGGGGCATATCCCAACACCGTATATCGCCGGTTTGCGGCAGCGGACCCGGACGGATCCACATTGAGGTTTTTTTTTGCAGCATTGTCCGGCGTATCGGAAACGGTGGAAGGCATGGAACTGGCGTCCGCCTGCCGGGTCTGTGAGCATCCGTTTCCGGAGGGTGCGGATATCGCCATCGGTTTCATGGGAATTTCTCCTCTGGACTATCTGCTGGTTCAGGGGCAGACGCCAAAAGCCGATGCGTATCTGGCGCAGGTGAAGCTTGAGCCCGTGGCGATTCCGGCAGGCCGTGGGGATGCCGTGGCGTCACGGGTTTCTTCCCGTGTGCAGGCAAGGGACGCCATGATCAGCCGGACGCATGAGGCCACGGGTACGCCGGAGAAGCTGGCGGCCTATCTGACCGGCTGCATCAACTGCTATAACTGCCGCAATGCCTGCCCGATATGTTACTGTCGTGAATGCGTGTTCTGCACGGATGTGTTTGACCATGAGCCGTTTCAGTATCTGCAGAAGGCGGGTCGCAGCGGTTCTTTAAAGCTGCCGGCCGATACGGTGCTGTACCATCTGACACGTCTGG
Organism: Desulfobacteraceae bacterium RAAP-1; assembly: GCA_001443525.1. Classification (GTDB taxonomy): domain Bacteria; phylum Desulfobacterota; class Desulfobacteria; order Desulfobacterales; family Desulfatirhabdiaceae; genus RAAP-1. Next base: position 33,395 of record LKPX01000021.1, read on the forward strand.
TGCATATGAGTACTTCCTGTGTGGGCTGTGGTCAGTGTTCCAATGCCTGCCCGAACGATATTCCGGTGATGGAGCTGTTCCGGGCTACCGCACGTTACAGCCAGAAAGCCTTTGAATATGAGCCGGGACGCAGCGTGGCGGAGCCGCCGCCGATGTCTGTATTCAAAGAACACGAATTCGCTGATGTTGTCGGATTGAAAGGGAAGACATGAACCGGCGCTGCATTTGATCAGGGAGAAGAGAGATGAATCCAGAAGCGGGGGAAATCCTGGTGGTCGGGGGAGGCGTCAGCGGCATGCAGGCATCGCTGGAACTGGCGGAAACAGGCCATGATGTGATGCTGGTGGAACGTGCGCCGTATCTGGGGGGGCTGGTATCCCAGCTGGATCATCAGTTCCCCAGTAATCACTGCGGCATGTGCCGGATGCTGCCGATGCTGCATCGGGATTCCGGAGAGCAGTCCTGCCTTCGGAAGGGATTGCGCCATGACCGTATCCATATCCGGCTTTCCACAGATGTAACGGCTGTGGAAGGAGAGCCCGGCAATTTTCGGGTGTCACTCCGAAAAGCCGCTTCCTGCGTGGATCCCATACAGTGTATTGGCTGCGGGGCCTGCGTGAAAGTCTGTCCTGTGGAGACGCCTGACGATTTTAATGCCGGCCTGTCCATGCGAAAAGCCATTTTTCAGGCTGCGCCATTTAACATGCTGAATTCATACCGTATAGATCCGGCAGCCTGCACACGTTGCGGTGCCTGTGTTTCGGCGTGTCCGACCGGCGCGATTCATCTGACGGATGCCGATCGCGGTGCATTTCGGATCCTGGTGGTGGATGATGAACAGATTGTGCGGGATTCCACCGCAGAATGGCTGATCGAAGAAGGCTTTGCCGTGGAGAAAGCCGCTTCAGGGCTGCAGGCTCTCGATCTGCTGGGACGTTCTTCTTATCATCTCATGCTGCTGGATATTAAAATGCCGGGCATGGACGGAGTGGAGGTGCTGAAAAAAGCCAAAGACATTGCGCCGGGCATCACGGTGATCATGATGACCGCGTACGCTACGGTGGAAACCGCCATCGAAGCCATGAAAAGCGGCGCTGTGGAATATCTGATCAAGCCGTTTGATCCGGAGATGCTCCTGTCCATGGCAGACAAGCACTATCAGGCGTTTGTCGAGGCGGCGGACGAGAAAATAACGGCCGGCGCCATTGTGCTGACCGGGGGCGCTGCTTTGTATGATCCGTCCGGTGATCCGAGAAACACCCTGGAGTACGGAGTGCTTCCTCAGGTGGTGACCAGTCTGGAATTTGAACGGATGCTGAGCCCTGCGGGGCCTTGTAAGGGGCTTTTGCTGCGCGCCGACGGCAAACCTGTGTCCCGGATTGCCTGGATTCAATGCGTGGGATCGCGGGATCTGCAACTGGGAGCAGACTATTGTTCCAGTATATGCTGCATGATTTCCATCAAGGAAGCGCTTCTTGCCCGTGAGGTATCCGGAGAAAATCTGAGAGCCGATATTTTTTTCACGGATATGCGTGTCTGCGGTAAAGGGTTTCATCGTTATAAAGAACTGGCGGAGTCTGCGGGTCATATCCGCTTTATCAGGGGCAGGGTGCATTCGGCGATTCCGGAGGCTGTCTCCGGCGATTTGCAGATCCGGTATGTATCGCTTTCGGGCATTGAAAAAGAGGAGTCCTATGACCTGATCGTCCTTGCGATCGGTCAGCGGCCGCATCCGGACATGCCCCGTCTGGCGGAGAGATACGGGTTCTCCCTGAATGCCAGCGGTTTCGCTGAATCACTGCCGTTTTCGCCCTCTGAAACCCATCGCGCCGGTATTTTTATGGCCGGATCGTTTTCAGGGTTGAAGGATATCCGGGAATCGGTGATTCAGGCATCCGCCGCTGCCGTCAATGCGTCGCGGACAATGTCCGTCCTGTCCAAAAGTTTTCCTCAGCACCTGGATACCAAAGACATACCGCCGTTTCCGGATGTATCCCGCGAGCCGTCCCGTGTTCTGGCGGCCATATGCTCCTGCGACGCTGCGCTGGATGTCTGTATGGATGCGGCGTCTGTTGTGCAGCGCCTTCGGCAGGATCCTGCGGTTCAGGACGTGCTGTTTTTCAATCACCTGTGTGCGGGCCAGGACAGGGAATCCCTGATTCAGGAAATCCGGCAGCGTCACCCCAACCGTCTGCTGACGGCGTCTTGTGCGTCTTGTGCGGATATCTTTCAGGAAGTGGCTGTGGCAGCGGGGATGGACCCTCGGCTTTCCGTGACCGCGGATATTCGAATGCCGGTGTTATGCGCCATGTCATCTTCGAAAGCGCTTGATACCGCTGCGAAAATGCAGCAATGTGCGGACCTGATGAACAGCGCTATTTCAGAAGGGCTTGTCCGCGTCAAACATGCGGATGCCGTAAAACCATCTGAAACCGCGGTAACGGCCCGCGCTCTGGTGGCAGGGGCCGGAATCGCCGGTATGACGGCGGCGCTGGCCATTGCCGATCACGGGTATCCGGTGGATGTGGTGGAACGGTCGGATCGTGTGGGGGGAAATCTCAACTGGATTCACCATACCCTGGATGGCCATGATGTTCAGCCGTATCTGGAGGAAATCCGACAAAAGGTCGAGAGCCATCCCCGCATTCAGGTTTATACCCGCGCCCAGGTCATGGGCGTCTGGGGAGAGGCGGGGCACTTTTATACCACGGTGGCGGGGCCGGACAATTCGGTGATGCAATTTGAACATGGCAGCGTGATTCTGGCGACCGGTGGCGCAGAAGCGTCGACCAGTCTGTACGGACATGGAACCAACCCGGCGGTTTTGACCCAGAAAGAGCTGGAGACAGCGCTGCACAGCGATGCTCTGGCTTCGCGGGAGTTGTCTTCCGTGGTCATGATTCAATGTGTAGGATCGCGCGAAGCGCCCAGAAATTATTGCAGCCGGGTTTGTTGCCAGACGGCGGTCAAACAGGCACTGGCTTTAAAATCACAATATCCGGATGTCCGGATTTATGTGCTGTACCGGGATATGATGCTGTACGGATTTTCAGAAAGCGCTTACACCCGCGCCCGTCGTGAGGGGGTTGTATTCATTCCATACAGTCTCGATCAAAAACCGGAAGTCGTGCCTGCGGAGACAGGCGCCTGCGTCAGGGTGTTTGATCCGGTTTCGGACAGGCGACTTGAAATCGAGACGGATATCGTAGTACTGGCGACAGGTATTGTTCCTGCGTTTACATCCGATGATGGGGATATTTTCGGTGTTGAACGCGATCCGGACAGGTTTTTTATGGAAGCAGACGCCAAATGGCGACCGGTGGATGCCATGAAAACCGGTGTGTTCGGATGCGGTATCGTGAATGCGCCGCTGACCATCTCTGAAACGGTGGCGTCGGCGCAGGCAGCGGCCATGCGGGCGCTTCGGATATTAACCCGGACGACTCTGGCATCCAGCCGGATAACGGCTGTGGTGCGTCACAGCCTGTGCAGCCGCTGCCAGCTCTGCATTGCCGCCTGTCCGTACCAGGCGCGAGTGCTGGATACAGAAGCGGATCAGATACGGGTGAATGCGGCGATGTGTCAGGGTTGCGGGGCCTGTGCGTCCATTTGTCCCAACAGCGCGGCGGTGGTGGAAGGCTTTTCTATGCCGCAACTGTTTGAGATGATTGATATCGCGGTTCAATAGCCCTCTGACGGAAAGACAGGTGTGATATGAAAGATGCTGAAAACGTGCAATTGGCGGAGGCGCTGGCGCCCATCCGCGATATGGTCAAAGCTTGCATTCAGTGCGGAACATGTTCCGCGTCCTGCCCCAATGCATTCGCCATGGCGGATACCCCGCGGCGGTTGTGGCGGATGCTTCAGGCAGGCGAAGTGCAAATGGTGTTAAAAAGCGGTTCATTCACGCTGTGTTCCGCCTGTTATACCTGCACGTTGCGGTGCCCACGGGGGCTGCCTCTGACCGATGCCATGAGTGCATTAAAACAGGTTGTTGCACATCAGGATGCCTTGCGGTTTGCTTCGACGACGCTGTTTTACCGGAAATTTATGGAGAGCGTCCGGCGGCATGGCCGTGTCCGTGAGACGGAATTCATGTGCTTGTACCTGACGGCCATGAAAAATCCGCTGCTGCCGTTTCAGTTTGCGCCGCTGGGTCTGAAACTTTTTTCCAGAAAAAAACTGGATTTCCGGCCGCCGTCCAAAGGTGGTGATGCGCGGATGGACGCTCTGTTTCAAAAAGTACATGAACTGGAGAACGCGCCATGAAATATCTGTATTATCCGGGCTGCTCGCTGGAAGGAACCTCCCGGGAATATGACATATCCACCCGTTCTGTTCTGAAAGCGCTGGATGTTGAGCTGACGGAAATACCGGACTGGACGTGCTGCGGCGCTTCAGCCGCGGCATCGGTCAGCGCGCTGCTGTCGCTGGCGCTTCCGGCCCGTAATATTGCGGCTGCGGAAGCCGTATCGGATGTCAACGACATTCTGGCGCCCTGCAGCGCATGCTATCTGAATCTGAAAAGAGCAGAGGAGGAAGCCCGGCATGGGGCGGAAATGCTGCCGCGGTTGAATGCGGTTTTCGAAAGCGAGGGGTTGAAGATGACCGGCCGTATGCGGGTGCGGCATTTGCTGGATGTGCTTTCACAGGATATCGGCGCTGATCGGATCCGCCGGAATGTGTCCCACCCGCTGTCCGGAAAGCGGGTGGCCCCTTATTACGGATGCCAGTGTCTGCGTCCCTATCGGGTCTTTGATAATCCTGAAAAACCTGTTTCCATGAATGCCCTGATCGAGGCGACAGGCGCGCAGGTGTTTCCCTGGCATATGGGGGCGGCCTGCTGCGGCGCTTCCCATATGAACACCCATGCCGCGGTCGGCACTTCCCTGGTGACAGCCATATTGAAGGCAGCGCGGGGTGCGGACGCCATTGTAACCGTGTGCCCCATGTGTCATATGAATCTGGAAGCCTATCAGGATAAAATTTCCCAGAACTGCCATGACAATCTTCGCATTCCCGTCGTATATCTGTCTCAGCTTCTGGGGATGGCTTTGGGGCTTTCCGAAACGGATATCCGGCTGGATATGAACCTTTCTGAAGCGGCCGTGTTTTCGGCCGGTTCGTCTATTGTGGCAGTCCGGTAACCCATGCTGACTTCCAGCTACCAGATCCGCCACAGCCTTATTTCAAAACTCATCCTGAGTGTGGGCGTAACCCTGTTGCTGTCCATGTCCATCTGGGCCTATTTCAATATCCGGTATCAGAAACACAGGGTGATGGAGAACATTCTGGACAATACCGACCGGCTCACCAACACCATTCGTCTGGGCACCCATTACGCCATGATGCTCAATTCACGGAATGACATCACTCAGATCATCGCCAACATCAGCCGGCAGCAAGACATCGAAAACATACGCATCTATAATAAACAGGGGCAGATCAAATTTTCCAACACACCTTCCGAAATTAATACCCGCACCAATATCAAGGCGGAAGCCTGCGACATCTGTCACCGGAGCAACCCGCCGCTTTCGGAACTGACGCTTCAGGAGCGGACCCGTATCATGAAATCTCCTGAAGGCTACCGGCTGCTGGGGATTATTACCCCGATCCGCAATGAACCCGGTTGTTCCACGGGTGCGTGTCATGTTCACCCGCAAGGCAAAAAAATTCTGGGTGCTCTGGACGTGGTGGTGTCGCTCGAAAAAACGGACCAGCAGATTCAGTCGTTTAAAAACGGAATTATTCTGCTGACGGTCTTTGTGTTTCTGATTACCTCCGCTTTGATTTCCGTGATCGTTGTGAGGTTTGTCAGTCGTCCCATTCATAACCTGATTGATGGTGTCCGGTTTTTCGCACAGGGAGACTATGATCATCACATGGATATTACGCCAGGAGATGAAATGGGCTTTCTGGCCGAGGCGATCCATCAGATGGGCAGGGCTATCGGGGAAAAACAGGCGGAACTCAACAGACAGAAGGATGAATTTCAGCATCTCTTCGAGTTGGTGCCCTGTCTGATTACCATACAGGACAAGGACTTCAGGCTGATCCGGTATAACCGCGATTTTGCGGACAAGTTTCATCCTAAGGATGGGGATTACTGCTTTCAGGCGTACAAGGGGTTTGCAGCGCGCTGTGTTTCCTGCCCGGTAGCGCTGACGTTTCAGGATGGAAAGTCGCATTACGGAGAGGAATCCCGTGTCAATGCGGACGGCACCGTCACCCATTGGGTCGCCAGAACATCCCCGGTCAAGGATGTCAACGGCGATATTGCAGCGGTGATGGAGGTCTGTCTGGATATTACCCGCAGAAAGGAGCTGGAGGAAAGTTTAGAGAAATCCGAAAAAAAATATCGGGCGATTTTTAACAACATTCCGAATCCGGTATTCGTTCTGGACATGGACTCCCTGATTGTGCTGGACTGTAATCACAGCATTACCTCCGTGTATGGATTTAATCCGGACGAGCTGTTGAACCATTCGTTTCTCGACATGTTCAGTGACGCCGAACGTTCGCTTTTTAGCGAAAAAATCAAGACGGAAACCGTGATCAACCGGGTGAAACAGGTGAATAAATCAGGTCGGACGCTGTTTGTGGATATCTGGATATCGCCCTCTGAGTATCCAGGCCGCCGGGTGTTCCTGGTGACCACCAGCGATATCACCGAACGGCTGGAGACCGAGCAGCAGTTTATCCAGGCCAGTAAAATGGCGACCTTGGGGGAAATGGCTACAGGAGTGGCGCATGAGCTGAATCAGCCGCTGTCGGTGATCAAGACCGCCAGCAGCTTTTTTATCAAAAAAATTTCGCATCATGAAAAGATGGATGACGATGTCCTTATCAATCTTCTGACCAAAATCGACAGCAACGTGGACCGGGCCAGCCGGATCATCTCCCATATGCGCCAGTTCGCCAGAAAATCTGAAGGAAAGTTGGAACGGGTGCAGATCAATGAGATTCTCGAAAAAGCTTTCGAAATTTTCAGTCAGCAGTTGAAGGTCCGAGATATCGAAGTGGTGTGGGAAATCGAAAAAACGCTCCCGCGGGTGCTGGGTGATCCTGGCCGTCTGGAGCAGGTGTTCATCAATCTGATTTTAAACGCCAGGGATGCTATCGAGGAAAGATGGGCGCATCAGGAGTCTGAACACCAGGAGCGTCATATCACTTTCAAAACGTGGATGTCGGAGAATACGGTGAACGTCGAGGTTTGCGATACGGGCGCCGGCATTCCCAGGGGCGTTCAGGATAAAATATTCGAGCCGTTTTTCACGACCAAGGATGTAGGAAAAGGGACGGGTTTGGGGCTTTCCATCAGTTATGGTATTATCCAGGAATGTGGCGGCGCTATTCACTTTGTGTCGGAAGAAGGCATGGGAACCCGTTTTAAGATTCAATTTCCAGTGCAACAGGATATACACGATGAACACTTCCATACTGCTTGTTGATGATGAGGCGGATATCCGCGAAGTTTTGTCCCTGTTTCTGAAGGATATCGGTTATGCCGTCGTTGCGGCGGAAAACGGCGGAGAAGCTCTGACGCTGTTTCGGCAGACTTTGCCGCAGATCGTTATTTCAGATATCAAAATGCCGGGCATGGATGGCATTGAGCTGCTGCGCCGGATCAAGCAGGAAAGCCCGGACACGGAATTTATCATGATCACCGGGCATGGAGATATGGATCTGGCTATTGTCAGTTTTCAGGGGCAGGCGGCGGATTTTATCACCAAACCGATCAACGTGGATGTGCTGGAAATCGCCATCAAAAAAGTCTGCGAAAAAATCATCGCCCGGGATTTGCTTCGGGAATATACAGCGAATCTCGAAAAGCTGATCCGGGAAAAAACCGAGCTTCAAAATCATTTGTCATCGTTAGGGCTGATGATCGGATCTATTTCTCACGGTCTGAAAGGTCTTTTGACGGGACTGGACGGTGGGATGTATCTGGTGGATTCCGGCTTTACCCGCGAAAACCAGGCGCAGGTGCAGGAAGGCTGGCAAATTGTCAAACTGAGCGTTGAACGTATCCGGAAGATGGTGCTGGATATTCTCTATTACGCCAAGGAACGGGAACTCAAATGGGAACGCGTGGATATTCTGGCATTTGCACAGGAGATTGCCGGCAACATGGAAATAAAGATGAAGCAGCAGCAGATCGATTTTGTCACGAATTTCGCTCCGGGTATCGGCGCCTATGAAATTGATCCGGCCAGCATTCATTCCGCGCTGGTCAATATTCTGGAAAATGCGATAGATGCCTGTGTTCGAGATGAAACAAGGCCGCAGCATCAGATCGTTTTCGCCGTTCGTGAAGACCCTGTAAATATCTGTTTTGATATCAAAGACAACGGCATTGGCATGACAAGCGATATCCGTGAAAAACTGTTTACACTGTTTTTTTCTTCCAAGGGTAATAAGGGAACGGGATTAGGATTGTTTATTTCCCATAACATCGTTGCGCAGCACGGGGGCTCTATCTCTGTTTCGTCAACGCCGGGGCATGGATCGCAGTTTATCATCAAAATTCCTAAATTGTCCTGACTCCCTATACATTGGACCAAGCCTGACGACGTCGTACCGCCATTAAAAGTCCGCATGGCAGTGTGTGCTGCCCTTGCTATCCTCCATTCGATGTGCTACGACTTTGTCGTATCTTGACGTATTTATCGCATATTCGAAGTGATGAAAGACCGCGTGATGGATGAACATGAAATCCTGGCTGTGTTGAGAAATACGGATCCTTTCGAGATTCTGGATACAGATATTTTAATACGCCTTTCCAGAAAAACAGAAGTCAGGTTGTATGCAGTGAACGAATATGTATTCCGCCAGGGAGAGCAAAGCCGGGACAGGCTTTTTGTCGTTGCATCCGGCCTGGTTGAAATTACCGTGAGTAATGACCGTGAAATGGAAGCGGTCATTGGTCTTCGAAGGCGCTATGATTTTTTGGGTGAAACCGTTCTGCTGTCTCAACAGCAGTATCCGGGATCTGCTCGCGTCAAGGAAGATTTGGTGTGTCTCGAAATCGGCCGGAAACCGTTTGAGAAACTGCTTCATACGCATGCGGGTTTTTCAGGGTTTTTCAGCGCATTATTATCGGAGCGGATGCGTCTTCTGTACGGTGAAATTGCGGCGGAGCGTTCTTATGAAGCTTACAGCGGCGCAGAATCTCCCCTGTTTGGAAAGCGCGTCAGCGAAATCATGTCCTATCCCGTGGTGACCTGTTCGGCGAAAGACGCTATTACAACGGTTTCCATGACCATGGCGGAAAAGGACATCAGCGCGGTAGTGGTTCTGGACGCGTTTAAAAAACCTTGCGGAATTGTTACAGAAAGCGTTCTAGTTAAATATCTGATTGCCAGAGGACTGTATCCTGTTGCTACCTGCAGGGTGGAACAAGTGATCAACAGCCATCTTGTGACAATTGAGGCTGAGTCTTTCATCGGTCAGGCGCTGATTTCCATGATCCGCAACAAGACCCGATATCTGATTGTCATGGAACGGGGCCGGCTGGTCGGCATCATCGCCATGGTGGACCTGATCAAGCTGCGCAGTACCGGCCAGATGCTTCTCACCCATAACATTGAAGCCCAGCAGTCCATTCAGGGGTTGTTGACGATCAGCCGGGAGGTGGATCGCATATTGGGCGATCTTGTGGCGGAAAAGGCGGATATCGGCGAAATACTGAATGTCATGTCCGAGCTTCATGAGCGTTTGTCGCAGCGGATAGTGGCGTTGTCGGAAGAGCGCATGAAACGGGAAGGCTGGGGGCCTGCGCCGGTGGATTACTGCTGGATCAATTTGGGAAGCGCCGCCCGCTATGAACAGAGTATCCGGACAGATCAGGACAGTGCGCTGGTTTATGCAGATCCATCTCCGGACAGGCGATCTGCTGTTGATGGTTATTTTCAGAAGCTGTCTGAAGTGATTGTTGATGGGTTGAACGCCTGTGGATTTCCACAATGCACTGCAGGTATCAGCCCGATTCATGAAAAATGGCGAAGAGCGCAAAGCGACTGGCTCCAACTGATTGAGAAATGGTCACAGACATTTCTGCCCGAAGAAAGCCGGATGATGGCGATTCTGCTGGATTCAAGACCCATATGGGGGAATAAGTCACTGTTTCAGCGCATTGCCGACAGCATGTTCGGTGCATTTCAAAAAACGATTCGCGGCAGTCATGAATCTTCTGGCGGGCAATCTCCGTACCGTATCCCCGTCAGTTTTCTGGGAACGATCATTACTGAAAGATCCGGCGTTCACAAGGATGAGATCAACTTAAAGAATTCCGGCATCCTGACACTGGTCAACTGTATCCGGATATTGGCTGTCCATGGCCGGATTCGAGAGCCATCCACCCTGGGAAGACTTGAAGCTCTGGCGGCAGGTGGAAGCATAACTCCTGAAGATATGAATCTGTATCGCTCCAGCTTTGAAGCCCTGATGATGTTGACGCTTGAAGAAAATCTTCAAAAAATCCGTCGTGGTCGTGCGCCTGATAACTATTTGGATCCCTATGCACTTCGGAAACGAGAGCGAATTATCCTGAAAGATGCGCTTTCTGGTGTTTCCCGCCTTCAGAAATATGTAAGCCGGACGGTGAGTGGAGATTGGCTGCGGGATATGCTGTAATATTTTTATGAATGCAATTTAATAATTAATTTTTCCAAAAAAGTTTGACATAAGATCGTTTTTAGACTAATAAATTAACACCACCAAGTTGACTGAGCGCTCGTTCATAATTGTTCATCATCAAAGGAGAGATGGAATCGGCACTCATAGTCACTCTGTAATATCCAAACCGTTGTCTTTGTCAAGAAGATAACATTTATACAACCGGCCGAAATCGCATCGATAAGGCCAAATTTTAAAAAAGGGGAGAACCATGACGCACAACATGACGGATTATGACAAAACGTATGCGGAATTCAAATGGGAAGTACCGGAATATTTCAATTTTGCCGGTGATATCATTGACAAATGGGCCAAAGATCCCAACAAACTGGCGATGCTTTGGGTAAATGACGACGGTCTTGAACTCAAACGCACTTTCCTGGATTTCAGCAAGGCATCTAAAAGGCTCTGTAATGTGCTGGCTCAGCAGGGCGTCAAACGCGGTGATGTCGTGTCCATCCTTTTGGGACGTTCCATCGAATGGTGGGAAGTGTTCACAGCCACCATCCGCATGGGCGTTATTCTGGCGCCGGGCACTACCCAGCTCACATCCAAAGATCTGGAATACCGGATTAACACCTCCAAGGCTGTCTGTTTTATCACGGATAACGCCAATGCTCCTAAATTGGAAGCTGTGGCGGATAAATGTCCGACCCTGAAGTGCAAACTGATCGTGGGCGGCAAGAGAGACGGCTGGCTCAGTTACACCGATGCCGTATCTACGGCTTCCGATGTGTTTGAAACCGCCAAAACCGCCAAAGATGAAGAAGCACTGGTGTATTTTACTTCCGGAACCGTCGGATTTCCGAAAATGGCGCTTCATACCCATACGTCCTATCCGTTGGGGCATCAGGTGACCGGCCGATTCTGGCTGGATCTCAAGCCCGAAGACATGCACTGGAACATCAGCGATACCGGATGGGCAAAAGCCGCCTGGAGCAGTTATTTCGGCCCCTGGTATTGCGGTGCCGCACAGTTTGTTCACTGCACAGACCGTTTCGATCCCAAGAAAACTCTCGAATTACTTTCCAAATATCCCGTAACCACCATGTGCGGTGCACCCACCATTTACCGGATGCTCGTGCTGCAACCGCTGTCCGAGTACAAATTTCCCACCCTGCGTCATTGCGTCGGTGCTGGCGAACCGCTAAACCCTGAAATCATCGAGATATGGAAAAAAGCCACCGGCTGCACCATTCGCGACGGCTATGGCCAGACCGAAACCGTTTGCCTTTGCGCCAGTTTTCCCTGTATCGAACCACGGTTCGGCTCTATGGGTAAACCCATGCCAGGATTTGATCTTCAGGTCATCGACAACGATGGTAACATCGTTCCGCCCAACACCGAAGGCGATATCGCCGTGCGCGTCAAACCCAACCGGCCACTGGGGCTTTTCAAGGAATACTGGAAAGAGCCGGAACGCACCGCTAATTCTTACAAAGGCGACTGGTACCTGACGGGTGACAGGGCATATCGGGATGAAGACGGCTATTTCTGGTTTGTAGGCCGCGCTGATGACGTTATTTTAACCTCCGGATATCGCATCGGTCCGTTTGAAGTGGAAAGTGCTCTGATCGAGCATCCGGCAGTGGCCGAGTCCGCGGTGGTTTCCAGCCCGGATGAAACCCGCGGTGAAATTGTCAAAGCCTTTGTCATTCTGGCGCCGGGATATACGGCCAGTGACGCTCTGGCCAAAGAACTTCAGGAACATGTGAAAAAAGTGACCGCGCCCTATAAATATCCCCGCAAGATAGACTTTGTGACAGCGCTTCCCAAAACCGTCAGCGGAAAAATTCGGCGCGTTGAACTGCGGAATGCAGAATGGGGTAAAAATTAATACCTGCACCGGAAATATCGTTGTGTAACAGAGCATGGATATGCGGACAACCGGAACCCGTATTGTGCGCATATCCATAGTATTCAGAACATCAACTATTTTAAAAGAGCGGAGGTATCGATGGCGGAAAATGTTAAAGCAGCCCCTGCGCCGGCAGGCGCACTGGTTCCCAGATGGGGACAGCCGGTAACCGGAATTATCTCTCTGGTGGCATTCACGATTATTGCGTTGATCACCTGGTTTATTTTCAGCGACCCCCGCGGCCCTGTCGGCGCGTTTCCCTATCCCTTTGTCATGTATCTGGCCATGATGATTCTGGTCGGGCTGTATCAGCATATGATGCTGGGTGACTGGCCGTTCCAGAACCTGCCCCAACCGGCGAGAGGTATTGTGGAAACCATTGTGAACCTGATCATTACCTGGTTCATGATCCATATTGTCTTCTACAAGATTCTGGGACTGGGATTTAACTTTCTCAGCCAGGACAATCTCAACGCTATTGCCGAAGCCGGAAAGACCATGCTTCCCGGTGGTAAGCCCTTGACACTGGATGTCATGAAGACAACCCATCTTGCTCAGAGCGCTGTGGTGTGTTTTGTTCTGATCGGATTTTTCAGCTATCCGTTTGTCACCATCCTCTTCGGCAAATGGCCGGTCCGTCCCAGTGACCTGACGCAGCCACAGGCCGGCCTTCTGGAAATCGGCTGGTGTTCGATTCTGACTTTCTTCTTTTATTCCATCTTGATTGTTCCGTTCTGGGGTTTGATTTATGGTACGGTTTTCGGGACTTCTTTCGCCCTGAATACGCCATGGTGGACAGGGATCGCCGGTTTCTCTCACCTGCACTGGGTGTTTGGCTGGTGGGAATGGATGATCGTTATTCTGTTCATGACCGCCAATGTATGGAGAGGCAAACCCTGGTCTGCGCTGCCATTGTCACAGCCGGCCAAGGGACTGGTATCTTTCGTGTGTATCGTAATTCTGGGTTATATCATGGCCCTTATCTGTGTCAACCTGGCGCCAGTCTGGCTGGGCGATGCAGTGCATCATATTGACAAGGAAGCCGAAAAATTGCGGTTTCTGTGGTATCACGCCGCGGAAATTGCCGGATTCACCCTGGTTCCGTTCCTTATCTGGCATCATTATTTTGACGACATGAGTCCTGTGGAGAATCTGGATTCATGGGCGGGGTTCTGGTTCAGGACTGTTGGCACTCTGGTTTTGTGCGCCATCAGCTATATTATTTTTTACTATGTCGGTTTTGGCGCCTGGGGGTTGGGGATTCCGCACTGGGAACATAAATTTGTTCACGCCGAGTCTCTGGTCTGGAATTTCTGGTGGATTATTCCCTTATTGTGGAATGAGTGGTTCTTTCACAAATGGCCATTCTACGAACATAAGCATCATTGATGGCTTCGTAAAAATTCGCATGCTGCGTTGCATTCTTCGTCAAGAATTTGCGCGCGTTGCCTGCGAACATTTTTCGTAAACGGTATTAAAAAGAGGCGTACTGGCGGATTATGTACGCCTCTATACTCATCTTGCCCGGCTTATTCGGGCGATGATGAATTCGGCGGTTTTTTCAGCAGACAGCCCGAACAGATCTTCTATGCGAAGCATTTCCAGATAGGTATCATCCCATGTCACACTGGCTTCCTGAACAATGTTTTTAATCCGTTCATGCTTGCCGCCCAGAGCCTTTACCTTCACCTGGAGCGCCGCCTTATCCCGGAAAGAAATGTGAAGCAGTAGCAGGTTGCTGATTTTGTTTGGAAACTCTGCCGATAACGCGGGAATGATGACGATGTTACGCTCATCCTTACGTCCCTTGCCGATAAATACATTACCTTCCCGGACAATGATTCTTTTGGTTCCTTTGAGGCGGGCATCATTTTCGACCCGCGAAGGCAAACCGACCAGAGAATCCGTCCTGCGCTGAATATGGATAGTGGTCTGATCCGTAATTTCACCCAGCACATTCAGACCATCCACTGTATAGAGCAATGCACCGTTCACCCGGTCAACGACGCCCTGAAGATTCTTCAGAACCCGGATATTATTGCCTGTCAACTGCGACAGGCCGATGCCGCTTTCGGTCAATGCATCGAAAAGAACGCCCTCGATTTTCAGCAGAATACGGCTGGTGCCCACGGTTACGGTTTTTGCCTGATGTTTGATGGCGTCCACCGGTCTGGCCAGATAATTGATCGCGCGTCCCAAAGACTCGAACAATGTGTTCAGCATGTTCTGGGCCGTCCCTTTTTTGCCGAAATCCAGCGCGAAATCCAGCACCGGCAGCCTGCCCGCCAGATATTTCAGGAGAATGGACAGATCCGCTCCGGCCTGATATCCCATTGTCGCGCAAAGCCCGTATGTTTCATTATGTTTTTTCAGGTGATAATAGAATTCGGCGATTTTTTCCCGGAAAGGTCTTTCAAGGACCAATTCGTATACATCCATGCCTTCCTGAAGATAGCGGTTCACCATCTGCTGCAGGTCTTCGCGGAAATCAAAAAGGAGTTCCGACCCCTCATGGATGGACAGCGCCGCAAAATATCCCCAAAGATGTCCTGCCAGCGTATTTACTATCGGCGCTAAATGTCCGCTTACCTCTGGAACATGGAACACATCATCGGCGTATGGCTCAAAACGGTCTTCCCCTTCATCGGCGATTACGATCACCGCCGCTTTATGGGCCTTGAAAATAGCCGTGTCCTTGATGATATCGCCGATGACGGCGCCGCGGGTGCCGGCGGCGCACACAATGATAAGAGGTTCAGACGACAGGTCTATATGTTTTTTGTCTTCGACATAATCCGATGAAATGGTTTTGTAGCAGAGTTCACTCAGCTTGATCCGGATTTCATCCGCCGAAGCCTTGTTGGGGCCGCTGCCGACCACCGCCCAGTACGTTCGTGTCTGCGCCAGCTTCCGGGCGGATTCCCGAATGATTTTCTGCTGGGAAAGGACGCTGCGCATTTGCTGTGGCAGCTCCAGAAGACGGCGGAGTTCATCTGCCATAAACGCCGGCGTTCTGAGTTTTCTGAGGCCGGCCAGAAACAGCCCCACCAATGCCCCAGCAACAATCTGTGAATAAAACGCTTTAGTGGACGCCACCGACATTTCGATATCCCGCCCGCTACTGGTGTACATCACCCCATGAACCTTGAATGTAATGTCGGAATCCCGCCGGTTGACAATCGCCAGGGTAAAGGCGCCTCTCTGCCGCGCCATGTCCACCGTACGGTTGGTGTCTGCCGTGGTTCCGGATTGTGAAATAGCCACCACCAGCACATCGTTCATATTCCGGGAGGTTTCCGAACCTGAAAGCCGGAATCCACTCAGTTCGGAAGCTTTCATGGCGGCAATCTGAATCGACGGGTCATCCAGATAATATTGAGTGATATCCGCGCATGCCTGCGCCGCGACGCCGGCGGTGCCTTGACCGATAAAGAATATTCTGCGGATGCGGTTCTGGCGGAAAGCCTCCCAAATAACCGGCGGTACGACCGATTCTCCCAGATCCACAGACGCCATGTCGGATTCCGGATCTATCCGCCATCGGTTCATAAGGGTTTTTTCGACCGATGCCGGCGCTTCCGAAATCTCTTTGAGGAAGTAGTGAGGAAAGCCCTGGCGGTCAATGTCGCGGGACATAATTTCTGTGGTTCTGATATCCGTATCGTCCAGAGCAATTGGCGTTCCATTATAATACATCGCCTTGATTGCAGTCGCCGAACCCTCCGAATCCTGATCCAGAATAAAAATCTGCCCCTGGGTGGAACCCAAAGGACTGTTGACGATTTTTTCCCCGTCCATTTTGATGTATCTCCGGGTTTCTTCAACAAATCCATAGACTTCTGAGACCGGCATATAGTGATCTACGGCAAGCCCCACAAATATCGTCTGACCGCTGCCTTTCTGGGCCAGAAAAAGCTTTCCGGGCGCCAGATCCGTTGTCATGGAAATAGCGTGGGAGCCTTTGAACGTATTGACAGCCTGACGAAAGGCATCTTCCACATTCATGCCGGAGTGCATAAATTTCTGGATTTGCAATGGAATGATTTTGGTATCCGTGGTTATATCCGGAGAAATCATGATTCCGTCGGCCTCGAGCTCAGATTTCAGCTCCTGATAATTATCGATATCTCCATTCAGACAAGCCTGAATGATGCCTGAATCCTCAGAATGAAGCTGCGCAGAACGGTTATCCACCGGATGACAATTGGCGGCGGTGATGGCGCCCACAGATGCCCATCGGGTATGTGCCGCGATGCCGTGGAAGCGATGAGGAATTCCGGCAATCACATGAAGCAGCACATCCTCACGGATCTGCTGGCGGATAAAAGCGATGTTGTCGCCCAGCTTTCCGATTTCCGCAGCTACCTTATAAGTAAAAACCACGGCCGCCTGAGACAAAGCGCCCTGATGGTACTGGTTATGCGAGCTGATTCCCCGGTTGAGCAGGATTTCCTGATTGCTTCTTTCTGCCAGCTCTTGAGACAGCCCTCGATTTTTTAAGATATCCTGAAACTGCGCATATCCGGCGGCGTCCAGAATAAATATCTGGGAGATTCCGGCAGAATCCCGGCCGCGGACTTCCAGACGATCAATGCTGTTCAGCACTGCATTGAGTTTTTTGAAAACCGCCACTGCTTCCGGTGGGACCACATTTGTTTCACCGATCAGGTCTCGAATGCGCGTTACATTTTCCAGAACTTCCAGCTTCAAACACCATACAACATCTTTCAGCGCTTCAAGGCTGTGCATCATGACAAGCATGTCTTCAGCGGATATCACTCCCATATCTTGATGCAGCGCGGCAGATTCAGACTGAACATTATCTGAGATCCGCTCTGAGATATCCGAAATTATCTGCTGCAAGCGGGGATTGGTATATATCTGTGTGAACACATCCACTGTTTTTAAACGCTGTGATTGATCCAGGAGCGCCTGCAGTGCTGCTTCGCCACCCATGTAATGAAGATTCAGCGGCAACTGGTTCCGCCGGCATGTAGCATAGCCGGAAGACATAACGGAAGCCGCCATTTCCGTCAGAAGCTCAAGCTGATGAGCGGCGCTGGTTTTTCCGGATCGTTTAAAAGAGACTATCCCTGAAAGCCCGCAGCAAAGCAGCGAAGGACGACATGGAAAGATGACGACGGAGCTGTCCGGGACATGATTCAGGCTGCGTCCCACATATATATTTGTTGACAGGAATATGGAAAGGTAGCGCCTAAAGACATTTGTAAGGTGCCATAACAAATGATTTTTCATAAAATTTGATGTCCTCGTAAAAAGTCGAATTTAGGACGACTTCGTAAAATGTTCGCAGGCAAGGCGTGCAAATCCTGAGGAATGAAGCGTACTTGTCGTACGCTGCAATGACGAAGGATGCGGCACAACGCAGCATGCGGACTTTTTACGAAG
>LKPX01000188.1 GCA_001443525.1 Desulfobacteraceae bacterium RAAP-1
CTGGCTGGTGTTGAAACCTATCTGAAGTATGCCGAAGCCGTGGGCCTTACCGCCACAGCCGCCACGGCATAACAATTAATCCCGTTTAAGGGAAATTAACAGGTATTCTTGAGAAGTTATGAGCAGTCATAGCATTTCAATCGAACCGTAAAAAAAGGAGAAACATATCATGGCAGTAGAAAAAACGAATGCATCATCGAGTTTGGTAGAGGTAATCGACCGGATTCTTGACAAAGGCATTGTGGTTGACGCATGGGCAAGAGTCTCTCTGGTAGGCATCGAGCTTCTGGCTATTGAGGCCAGAGTGGTCCTGGCTGGTGTTGAAACCTATCTGAAGTATGCCGAAGCCGTGGGCCTTACCGCCACAGCCGCAGCATAACGATTAATCCCATCTAAGGGAGATTGACAGATATCCTTATAAAGGATAACGGCGTGTAACCACCCCTTTATCTGCCGAGCGATCTTAAGCATATCTGGAATCTCCGAACAGTGATTGCCCCAAAAACCGTAAACACATCTGGCAATGCTCCCTTATGGAACGGTATGTTTTGTACTGCCCGATATGTTTGCGGTTTTTTTCTGAACGGTTAAGAGGTCTATTTATGAGCGCTCAATCTGACATGAAAGGATTGGCTGTCAGCATTATCGATTCCTATGAAATGCGGGTATCAACCGTAACCATGCTGATGGCTCAGGCGAATAATCTGCTGAAAAGCTTTCAGATAGAGATGAAAGAAATGATTACCCAACTGCGGGATAATCTGGCGAAATCGGAAAGCCTTCGAAAAAAGGACTTTGATATCATGATTCGGTCGCTGATTGATCGCATGCGGGAAATTGAACAGGAAGCAGAAGACCGGTTCGATCAGTTTCAGCAGGAAGAATCGGAAATGATAAGCCGATTTCGTCGACTGGTATTTGGCGAAAGCCCCGCTGTCACTGAGGATATGGAAACCCTTCGGGAAGATGTTCTCACCCGCCAGAAAGAACGCGAAAGACGCATTGTCAACGGCTTGAAACAGTTTCAGATTGCCCAGGAAGAGCTTCGCTCCGGTTTAAAGACCTTGCTGTTGAAAGGCCAAGGTGTCCGCATCAAGGACCTGAAACAGATGCTGAGAACCATTCAGGTGAATCAGTGTTTCTGTGAACCGGAAATCATTACATTTCTGGACAATTTTGACACGGTTCGAGACCGGGTTCAAAATCAGTGGCGGGATGTTTTGTCCTGCTGCCGGTAAGAAAAATTCCATTTATGCCAATCCTGGATGGTTCGCCAGGATTCGCCATAACCACCCGCAACGGCATCCTTTACAGAAATTGAGGCGAATTGGTTCTCCCCTCTACTGGCATAATGCCTTCTGAAGCATGTCTGTAGATTTTAATCCGGAAGTCTATCGAAAAGTAAGGAGATGCCCCATGTCGAATGCAGAAGCTTTAAGGCGATTGGCTCAGGAGGTGATCGGAGCTCATGAGGACAGAGTGGTACTAAGAGCCTCGATTCTAAATGATATTAACCAGATTAAATCGGAAACCAGAGACTGTCAAAAAGAGGCGGTGAATTTACTCAGAACGTTTTCCAGCCAGCATCAGGAGATGGGAAAACTGCTCAGGTCCGAGCTGGGGCAGTTTATGTCGGGTCTGAATGCAGCCGAGGTCAGCCGTCTGTCAACCGCCCGGGAAGATGGC
>LKPX01000189.1 GCA_001443525.1 Desulfobacteraceae bacterium RAAP-1
GTGAGCCCACAGATGCACTTCATCAACACGGTTTTACCGCATCCGTTGGCGCCGACAATGCCGTAGATATGCCCTCTCTCCATGCGCAGTGACAGAGAATCTAAAACGATCCGCTTACCAAAACTCTTCTTAACATCACAAAGCACCAAATCAGTAAGGTCATTCATGATTCTTGCTCCCCTACTTTAATCATTTTGCATTCAAACCACTTCCGATTTTTAGCGAAAAGGCAACTGGCCGCTATCCATAACCCTGAGAATGCTAACAGCATCAACAAGCAATACTGCACAGACGGCTGCTGCGTGTAATATCCAGCCGTTACCAGCAGCTCCAGTCGTACCCAGGACATAGGAGAACCCCAATATAGACTTGGGTCAAGCATCATATAGACAATCGCAAAGTCCAGAGCCGCCCATAAGCCTGTAATACATATGGCGAAG
The DNA here is from genome assembly GCA_001443525.1 of Desulfobacteraceae bacterium RAAP-1. GTDB lineage: Bacteria > Desulfobacterota > Desulfobacteria > Desulfobacterales > Desulfatirhabdiaceae > RAAP-1. Next base: position 441 of record LKPX01000189.1, read on the forward strand.
CGCTGATTCAAGTATAATGAGAGGGCAAACATCATGAGCCCAAGCATGAAAAGGACGCTGGTTAGCAGGGCACTTGCCGCGGCCCAGGCGCCAATCGGGGAACAAGAGGTCACGATGCCAGACGGGATTCTCAGAAAAACCCCATCAATCGTTTGCCCACGCGACATCGTGTACAGTGCTTTATCCCATCGATCAGGATGCAGCGGGGATGCAAACTGCACGATGCTGACCAGTAAAAAGACCATCAGCGTGTAAAATACGCTGACCAGCAAAATATACCAAATGCGGCCTAAAATCGATTGGATTCGTGTTGTGCGAACGTATTCGAACAGTGTGTTTTCACTGGAAAACGGAACATCGGAGATCAGGATCAGGAAACCGGCGACCACCCAGAGCATCAGGTAGGAATAAGAAGTCAGGCAGGCGAAGCTCCCCCACACATTCACCCCAAAGTGGTATTGCAGTAGGATGTGCCGGGCGCCTCCGGTATACTCGTCCAGAATGGTCACGAGCATGGCGATCACAAGGTAGAGTTTGGGTTCACGAAGGAGCTTTGCCGCCAGAATGGCCATTACGCCTGCCGTGGTGTTTTTACGCATGGGACAGCCTCCTTTCCCCAAATACCCGGAAAAGTCCGTAACAAACCACTGTAAGCCCGACAAAAACAAGAGAAGATTGTCCAAATACCTGACTTTTCTGCGTGGCCTGAACAGCTCCTGTCGCAAGGGATGTAAAGGAATCGCAATGCAGGGCAAACAGAATTCGGTTCAGAATTTCCATCAGCAGGACTACGCTCAAGTACAGGATTTGCGCCTGAGAAATCATCGTAGAGAGCGTAAGCGCAACCCCTGCCCAGAACATCCCTGACAACGCTTGTAAACAGGCGTAGAAAGCATAGTAGCCAAGCCAGTTCTCCGCTGTTACAACATCCTGCATATAGGGATTAGTATTCAATTGCCTGTCCGGTAATGGCATGGATTGCGTCGTAG
>LKPX01000190.1 GCA_001443525.1 Desulfobacteraceae bacterium RAAP-1
CCTCCATACGGTAATCCGCGGCAAGACCCAGTTTTCTGGCCAGCTCAACGTATTTTTCAAGACCGCTTTTGACAGATTCTTCCAGCTTCTGAACTTCTTCGGCTCCCTTGAAGGATCCGGAGTCCACAACTGCCACGGATGCAAAAATGATGTTTTTATAAGTACCTGGAAATGTTGTCAGGATGGACAGCAAGGTGTGGACACCAAAACCGCTGTAACCGGAAACAAGCTGGATGGCTGTCAGATCGTTCTTTTTCGGAAGGTTGTTATTCACAGGCCCGGATGAAGGGAAACTCAGCAGCGTCTTGTCCAGATCCGCCACGCCCCGCCGTATGGCTTCATAATGCTTGCGGATCATGTAGCAGACGCCAATGACCACAGAAGTGATCAGCAGCGTGATCCAGCCGCCTTCGATAAATTTTTCTAAAACCGTGATGATCAGAATGGTCACACACAGGGTAAGACCGACAAGATGAACGCTCAGATGCTTGAACCATGCTGTATCTTCATGGCGGTGCTTGATATACAAACGGGACATCCCCAATTGCGACAGTGAAAAGGTGACAAATACATTGATGGAATACATGACTACCAGGGCGGATACCGAACCATGCGTGTAAATCAGCAGCAAGATGGCGGATCCTCCCATCATCACAATGCCGTTACGCATGGTGAGCTGTTCCGATAAAGCGGCGAATCGATGTGGAAACCAGGAGTCCACCGCCATGTTGGCCATGACTCGTGGGCCATCCACAAAACCAGTCTGTGCGGCTACCAGCAGCAGGGCGCCTTCCGAGAATATGGTGATAAATGCAATGAGTTTTCCCATGCCCCAGCCAGCAAAGAGATTGTCGGCGATGACGGCATTCAGGGTTTTCCCTTCCACCGCCTTGACGTTCAGCAGCGCATAGCATAAAAAAAGGGTTCCCGCCGTAAAGGCCAGAGAGACCGCCATATATACCATGGTCCGCTTGCCGGTTTGCACCCGAGGTTCCCGCATGATCTGTAATCCGTTGGAAACCGCCTCGATGCCGGTATAGGTGCCGCCGCCCAGTGAATATGCCCGCAGAAACAGCAGCACAATGCCCATAATGCCCATGGAGGCGATGTCCTGATGCATACCGGTGTGAAAATTGTGTATAAGGGGCGCAAATTTGTCGGTATGCGTGAAAATGCCATCCAGCAGCATCATCAGATGGGTGACGACGAATACCACAAAAATCGGCGTCATAACCACGATGGACTCCTTGACACCCCGGATGTTCAGGATGATCAGGATGAAACACAGCAGACAGGCGACAGGAACCTTGACGTAGTGAAACGACAGTGGCAGATAGCTGAACAGCGCATCCACACATGCAGCGATGGACAGGGT
>LKPX01000191.1 GCA_001443525.1 Desulfobacteraceae bacterium RAAP-1
TTCCAAATTTTTCTGAAATCTGGATAAGACTTCCCGCCGTTGACGCGCTGACCCCTTTCGCTTCCAGCCATTTAAGCCAAAGACCGTGCTGCAAGTCTGACTTCTGTTCAATCAGTATCCGACCCATTTCGATCTTAGCCGCCCCTGAAAGCCAGCAAAGAACCCATATCAGCATCAGCACCACAGGTAGAAAGTCGCTTAAATCGCACTACAGGCGGTCTATTTCCCGAATTGAACTTATCGAAAATAGTGACGGCTTGAATCGGCATTTAATTTCCTCGAAAGTAAGGAGGTTTATTTTTCCGCTGGTTATGGCCCTGTATTTTGCATTCCAGTCATTGATTTTTTTCTCGTAAAACCGTCAATATCCTCTGTTGTCGTGGGATGTTATGGCGGAAAATGGCGCGGTTTTTGGTCCTGTTATTCGCCATGACCGCCGGAACATCACGGACGAGGAAATTGCCAACATCATTCTGGCGATAGATGAAAGAGAAAAAAGGGGCGGCAATAGAAATTTGGCGGGAACAAATCAATTTACTGAGGTCAAAAGTTCACTTGAACCTTTGACCAAAAACATTAATGAATCAGCTACTTGCACCGCTGCCATAGCCGGAACATCACCCAGCAAGGTGAAAAAACTTCGCTACTTTGCTGACCATGCACCGCCTGAAATTCTGGAAGCCGTCAAAGCCAACGAGTCCGGGGAAACATCAGGGAAGCACTGGGGTATGTCGGTGACAGAACAGTCACAAGGCAGGCACAGATAGGACTTAGGAGCACGCTGGTCAAGATTGATTGTCTTTTTCACCCTTAAAATGAGGCGATATCTTGAACGCCTTAATAATAGCCGCTGTCGGAATGGCAGCTAACAATGATGGTACTTTCCAATTTTCAGGATGAACAACTCCCAGATAAATCGCACCACCAATACAAGCCAGACAAACAATCAGCCCTGAAACCTGCCCAAACATGTCGCTTGTAACGACGCTCTTTGATTGATATTCCCGGATAGTGATGTTGCGCTCTTGTGCAGCCATATTAGCGCTTAACGTTTTGTCTTCTTGATTCCTTCTAAACTCAGACTCTTGCAAAATATTGTCAAGTAGTCTTTGAGCACTCCCAGGGATAATTTCTTCAAATCTTTTGTATATCTCAGGAGGCAAGCCATTTATTTGAACAACTTGACCATGTATTTCAAGACTATTCTCTATGATCACAAATTTCAGTTGGGTCGTTATCTGGATAGGGTTTGAATGTCCGATATGCCATACTTAATTAGCGTCTTGTTGGGGGTTTGTACGCCGATAGGCTATAAGAGTAATTGAGAGTCATTA
>LKPX01000193.1 GCA_001443525.1 Desulfobacteraceae bacterium RAAP-1
CTTCGCTGTGCTGCGATTCGACGTACTAAATGTACAGTCTCATCGCTGCTCGCTTGCTTTCGCGGTCTCAGTCCGAATGCTTGCTGGAATATCATTTTGAAAGCAAAATGGAATGATATGCCCTGAACAATCATGAACGGGGTTCTTCATAAACTGCCTCCCAGAGGGAGGCGTGGGAATTAAAACACAGACCGTAACCGCTCGAAGCATCATCACGAATATAAATGAAGTATCAAATACAAAAAAAAACATAAAAAATCCATTTTTTTATTGCATTCAGTCATGGTGAGTGTTAAAAGAATCGAGTTTTATGAATAAGGAAATCATGGGCCAGCGTAGCTCAGTTGGTAGAGCTACTGATTTGTAATCAGTGGGCCGGGGGTTCGAGTCCCTTCGCTGGCTCCAGCAAGGGTAAGGGTTTCCGGAAAAATGCAATTCAAGCGGTGGGGTTCCCGAGTGGCCAAAGGGAACAGACTGTAAATCTGTCGGCGAAGCCTTCGGAGGTTCAAATCCTCCCCCCACCACCAGCCAAAAAATGATGTGCGCAGGAGGTTTTGCTTGCACTGGCAGGCGGAATCGTTATATGACTGCACAATGTCATCTGCGGTACAAGGTTTTCTGTGATGATCAAGGCGGCCGGGTGTGAAAAGTGGGCCGTTTGCAGGGCGTGCAACGGGTGTTTTTGCCGGGCGGGAGTAGCTCAGTTGGTAGAGCTCTAGCCTTCCAAGCTGGATGTCGCGAGTTCGAGTCTCGTCTCCCGCTCCATTTTTGGGGCATAGGTGTGTATCCCGGAATGTTTGCGTCAAGACTTCAAAGAATGCCCACGTAGCTCAGTTGGTAGAGCGCTTCCTTGGTAAGGAAGAGGTTCATCGGTTCGACTCCGATCGTGGGCTCCATTACAATATAACATGGTTGGCATATGCGGGTCTTTGGGGGGTTGCGTCCCCTGACGGGTGTCAGACGTTACGGATGGTATCTTGTGACCGGTATGGGCAATAAAGTATTGTCTGGGTATCTGTAGTGCGTAAAAAAGACGGGTGGTTGAGCCCGGTCACCCGTTTCTTTTATAATTATTCAGCAGGGAGGACAGTGAGATGGCGAAAGAAAAGTTCGAGCGGACCAAGCCGCATGTGAATGTAGGGACGATAGGACACATTGATCATGGCAAGACGACGTTGACAGCGGCGATTACCAAGCACA
>LKPX01000022.1 GCA_001443525.1 Desulfobacteraceae bacterium RAAP-1
CTGTGCCGCGATTCGACGTACTGAATGTACAGTCTCATCGCTGCTCGCTTGCTTTCGCGGTCTCAGTCCGAATGCTTGCTGGAATATCATTTTGAAAGCAAAATGGAATGAGAACATGAAGCCCTTCGTTTACTTGATCCAGTCCGAAGCTGAAATGCCGTATCCAGATCTGCCGGATGACGGCAATGACATCATCCTGCTTACCTGGAAGCAGCCGTCGGGCTATAAAGACGCCATTTTCTATCCCGGAAGCTCGTGGAATGAAGGCCGCAACCGCCTGCTGCAAACCGCGATTCAGAGAAACGCCGGATATCTCTATTACATCTTTTTAGACGGCGACTGCATTATCAAGGAAGACACGGAGCTTGCCGAATCGCTGCACATACCGCTTTGCGGCAACCCTTTCCGGACCTTCGAAGCCTGGCTTCTTGAATGGGAGCCCGCCGTCGGTTACACTCGCTATTCCTGGCAATATACAGAAGCCGGCGCGGCCGTCAATTTGGGACATAATATCGATGCACTGTTCAACGCATTTCACCGCGAAACGCTCTCGTTCTTGATGCCTTACTACACGGGGTTTGACAGCGAATCGTGGCTCTATTCCCAGCATATTTTAAATCATCTGATCACGCTGCTGTATCATCCGCACCGGATTCAGTGCAATGTCATCACCACTCGTAATCAGACCCGGAAATCATATGCGCACCGCAAAAAATACTGGAGCATTCCCAGCACGTTCCTGGTCAACGCCATCCGCTCGGATCTGAAATACCGGATCGATCTTGAGAATCCCAACTCCATTTATCCGCCGCCGGGAAAACCCGAGAAAAAATCCGCTTCTTACCAGATTTCAGAAGACTTTATTCGGAAACATTTTGATGAACACCATCCGCTGGTACGTCATCGCAGGCTTGGTGAAGAAAGCCGCCCTCCGGTTTTCCTGAAGCAGGGTTCCCGAACGGCAGTCTGTATGTCAGGCCGCTGCCAGGGGCTTGACAACGTCATTCCGTCGCTTCAGGCACATCTGCTGTCCCGGATCGGCGATTACGATCTTTTTATGGCAACACCGAAAGACACATGGAGCCATCTGGCCGAGCGGCTCGCTCCCACCGGTTTGGACATCGCTGAGGATGTTCCGCTCGATGAAGGCGGTCTGGTCAACGGCGTCAACTGCCGCCTGAAAGCCGGGGTTCAGTCTTATCTCCAGCAGTTACATAGCCTTAAAAAATGCAATCAGCTTCGCATCGATCATGAAAAGAAAACAGGCGTCCACTATGACTGCGTCATCCGGTGTCGCCCGGATGTGATGTTCATCAGCCCTGTCGAGGATATTACGTCTTTTGACCTGTCCTATGTGTATGTTCCGGACTTTCACGCATTCGATGGCGTCAACGACCGTTTCGCCATCGGAAATCCGCATCACATGAATATCTACATGAACAAACTGGATGAATTTTACACTTATGTGAAAGACTGGTTTCGCTGCCGGCAGGATGCGCCTGCTGTCAGTGCGGAAATGTTCACTGCCGGGCAGCTCCGCAATCACGGCGTTCCCGTCCGGACGTACCCGTTCCGGTTCAACCGGATGCGGCCTCATGGCATCAAGCATGATATTCCGGACGACTTCATCATAAATCGCATGGAGACAGGCGCATGACCCTTTCTGCAAACGATTCCAATGTTGTTTTAAATATAACCTCGCGGATGGCGTTTCTTCCGGTCGTCACTTCCTTTGTTGAGCAGACCGCCAAAGCCATGACGCTGGGTAAAAACGAAGCGCTCGCCCTGACACTGGCTGCCGAGGAAATTTTCACATACCTGTGTCGTCTGACAACATCCATCTGCAATCTGAAGATTTACTGTGCGGATATGGGATATGGCGTCCGGACCGATTTTGTTTTTGCGGCGGCGAATTTCTGCTTACGGGCGTTCAACCTGACGGCGACCGTCGCCGTTGACGATGCTGCCAGTCTCGATGAAATGGGACTACTGATTGCATCACGGTCTGTAGATTGGTTTGATTTTTTTGAAGATCAGGACCACACCCTGCACCTGTCCCTGATCAAGGAAAAGCGCTATCCGGAAGTAAAGCCAGAAGCCGTTTTGCCGGTTCTGCCCTCCACGCAGTTTGAAATTGTCCGGGCGGATTCCGATAACCTCAAGGTTTTTGCCAGCCGGGTACTCCGGTATTATCCTGAAATTCTGACCCCCACGGTCTGTCGTTATCCCGGAAAACTGGTGGATATGGTCTCAAGCGGAAGCATGTCTGCAGCACTAGCTCTGGATTCATCGAAAACAGCGGAAGTGGAAGGAGGTATCCTCTGGGCGCCGTTCAATCAGCACACCATAGAATGTTTCGGACCTTTCGTGTTTAACCATCCGGCACCCAACGCCATATCTGAAGCCCTTCTCGATACCTGTATGGGTGATATTGCGCACACACCGTCCGTAGCATTGATCAACCGCTTTCCGACGCCGGAACTGCCGCCCGGATATTTTGAGTCGCTCGGAACCCTGGACATCCGGTCATCCGGCGCTGTCACGACAATGCCTGTCTATTTTCGGCAGCTTAAGGAAGATCCCGGCGCCCGGGTATGGGGGCACGTGGATATCGAAGCCTTCCTGCACCGGGAATACGATCGTCTGTCCCTTCCCAGACACATCACGATGTTTCAGGACGTCGGTGAAATGCAGAATTCCGACTCGGTGCTTTCCACAACCTTTGACCGAATCCGTGGACAGATCACTCTCAGACCCGTCTGTTCCGGCACGGATATGACCAGGAATATCAAACAACATATCCAGCTTTTACAAAAAGAATCGGTCGTTGAAATCTTTCTTGAGATAGATACCGGCATATCCTGGCAGTTATCGTTCGTTCCGGGGATACTTCAGAGCGGTTTTGTTCCAAAAATGCTGATTCCCTACGGCGGTTCCGCAGATTTGATCATCTTTCAGTGGGAGTCTGCATCTTCATGACGGCATTTGACATGCATCATCTCGCCCCGGAATACATTCGCCGTTTCGAAGCCTACGTTCCCAGCAAACCTGACGACGAGCTGAAAAAGCTCTATGGCTGCAAGCGGTTATACCGGCTGAATAACAATGAAAATCCCCTGGGACCACCCCCGCGCGCCCGTGAAGCAATCCGGCGATTTCCGCCGGCTCAGGCCGCCATCTATCCCAGCGGAGACGCTTTTCACCTTCGATGTAAACTCTCTGAATATTTCGGACTCGACCCGAATCAGATTCTGGTGGGAAACGGAGCTAACGAAGTCATTGCCTTTGTCATCAAGGCATTCTGTGAACAGGGAGACAACATCATCACCGCGGACAAAACATTTGCGGTGTATGAATGGGTAGCGGAATTTTCCGGAATTGAAGCCCGTTTGATTCCTCTCCGTGATTTCAGATTTGACGCCGACGCCATGCTTCAGCGGGTGGATGCGCGCACCAAAGTGATGTTTGTCTGCAATCCCAACAATCCCACAGGCGCCTGCTGGAACCACGATCAACTGGTGAATTTTCTGAACCGGGTTCAAGGCCGCCAGATTGTGGTGGTGGATGAGGCGTATGCCGAATTTGTCGAAGCCGCGGATTATCCGGACAGCATTTCCCTCATCCGGCAATACCCCAATCTGGTAGTATTCAGAACCTTTTCCAAAATGTACGCTCTGGCCGGATTGAGAATCGGATACCTGATCGGAAGCAGGGAAGCCGTGGATATCATTCGCAGAGCCTGTGTGGTGTATTCGGTCAACGGCCTGGCGCAGGAAGCAGCACTGGCCACTGTCGGGGATACGGAACACATCGAGCGCACCCGGCGCATGGTCCGTGAGGGAAAGCTGATGGTAATCCAGGCGCTTGAACGGTTGGGATTGAATTTTGTCAGCGGCGAAGGTAATTTCATGATGATCAAACTCCCCATGAACGATATGCTGGCCTATCGCCGACTGATGCAGCAGGGAATCATGGTGCGCACCATGACAGGCTTTCGGTTTCCCAATTACATTCGCCTGACCATTGCCGAATCCGAAGCGATGGAGGCTTTTCTTCAAGCGCTGTCATCAATTCTCAGGTAAACGGAAATGCATTTCACACTCATTTTCCCCTCCTATGAAGGGAATTCAAAAAGGCGGCTTCGGCCATGACAGATCAATACCATTCTCGGATACTACAGATCGGCGCAACAATCCCCCGGCAGGATGCTTCCGCTAAAGCTACGGGGCGCGAACGCTATGCGGCGGATATGTATGGAAAGAACCTTCTCTGGGCAGGCGTGAAACGCGCCGGCATCCCTCACGCCCGCCTGCAAAACATTCAGGCGGATGCCGCCAGATGTCTTCCGGGAGTGGTGGCGGTTCTGACGCACCAGGATATTACCGGCAGCAACCGTCAGGGAGTGATAAAAAAGGATCAGCCCGTGCTGGTGGATGACAAAATCCGGCATTGCGGCGACGCCGTGGCGCTGATCATCGCCCGTGAGCGGGAGACATTGAAAAAAGCCGCAGCATTGATCGAACTGGATGTTGAACCGCTCCCCGCGCTTCTGGATATTGAAACCGCCATGCAGGAGAACGCCCCCAGAGTTCATGAAGCGCATCCGGACGGCAATATTCTGCTCAAAGGGCATATCGAAACCGGAAACGGCGCGGATGCTTTCACCGACTGCGATGCGGTGGTGAAGCTGGATATCGAGCTTCCCTGGCAGGAACACGCCTATCTGGAAACGGAATGCGGCGTTGCTGTTTTTCATGACACCGGCGAGCTGGAGATTACAGCCTCCACCCAGACACCGTTCCGGGATAAAATGGAAGTCGCCGGCGCCCTGGGCCTTGAACCGGAAAAAGTGCGCGTCATCGCCCCTTTTTGCGGCGGCGCATTCGGCGGCAAAGACGGCATTACCGTTCAAAGCCTTCTGGGACTGGCTGCACTCCACTGTCCGGAACAAACTGTCAAGATGGTCTGGGAACGGGAAGAAAGCTTTATAGCCGGCCCCAAACGGCACCCCGCCCGGCTGCAATACCGTCTGGGCGGCCTGAAAAATGGCATGTTTCATGCCTTGGACGCTCAGCTTTATTTCGATACCGGCCCTTACGACCATCTGGGCGGCGTGGTCATGGCGCTCGCTCTTGAACACGCCGGCGGACCCTACCGGATCCCCAACACCCGGCTGAGGGCGTGGAGCGTTTACACCAACAACCCCGTCAGCGGCGCGTTTCGGGGATTCGGCGTTCCTCAGGCGGCTGCGGCTATCGAACAGACCGTTGATCTGCTGGCGTTAAAACTTGGCCTCTCTCCGCTTGAAATCCGTATGAAAAACGCCTTGCGTAAAGGCGATAAATCCCCTGTCGGCGTGACGATGCTGACATCGACGGGAATGGTCGAATGCCTCGAAACGGCGGCGGTTCACCCCCTCTGGAAGCATCGCGATGCGTGGAAAGCGGCGGCGGGTTCCTTCAAGCGCCGAGGGGTCGGCGCTGCAGCGGTCATGCACGGCATGGGGTACGGGACGGTGGTTCCGGATGTTGCCAACGCCAAGATCGAACTCACACATGAAGGCCGTTTCCGGATATACTGCGGCGTCGTGGACATGGGACAGGGCAATGCTTCCACATACCTGCAGATTGCAGGCGATCTGCTCAATCAGGATTCAGGCGGCATGGAGCTGGCGCTTCCGGATACGGCCCGCACCCTGCCCTCCGGCTCCTCGTCAGCCAGCCGAACGACCTATACCTTCGGTAACGCGCTGATATCGGCGGCGAATATCCTCAAGGAACGGATACTTCAGAAGGCGGCGGATCTGATGATGGCGGAAGGTCCGGAGCAGATGGCGCTGATTCCCGCCGGTATCCGACATCTACCCAGCGGCAAGACCATTGCGCTCTCGGATATGCCTCGATATCTCAACGACACCGAACGGTTCGCTGTCTCCCGGTTTCGCGCCCCTGTCTGCCGGGAGACTCTGAACATCGGCAGCGAGCTCAAGCTGCACGGTATTCCCCATGCCGTCTTTTCTTACAGCGTGCATATCGCGGGCGTCGAAGTCGATGAGCTCACCGGCGGCGTCGCCGTTCTCGACTATTCAGCCGTCAGTGACTGCGGCCGCATCCTCAATCCTCAGCTTTTCACCCAGCAGATTCACGGCGGCATCGCTCAGGGAATCGGATATGCACTGTTCGAGGACTTCAAGGTGCAAAACGGCCGTGTGCAGACCCGGAACCTGGCCACTTACATTCTGCCGACAGCTCTGGACATACCGGAAATGCAGTCCGTGCCCGTAGCAATCGAAGAATACACCGGGCCGTTCGGCCTCAAAGGCGCCGGTGAAATCGCCATCGATGCGCCGCTTCCCGCCATCGCGAATGCCGTGGCCGATGCGTGCGGTATCCGCATCCACCGTTTTCCCATGACAAGCGAGCGGGTTTTGCGAGCGATGTTGACGGCTTCAAAATAGTTTGCATGCTGCGTTGCAAACGTTCGCACCTGTTTCCATATGCCTTTTCGGCTCAAACCGACAGATATGGCTGCATTTAAAGGGATTCCGGATTTAAAAAGGTTGCAAACTTTCGTACGGTATCGTCGCCACTGTTTCCCGTCCCTAATTTGCCATTGACAGCATGTAGCCATATGGCTACAGTAATTTCATGATCGAAATACGAAAAACTATTCTCTTCGCGCATTGGCTTGATGAACTCGGCGACATTCAAGCGAGAGCTCGCATCCAAGTCAGGATTGAGCGGCTCGCCGCCGGGAACCCCGGCGATGTTGAGCCGGTTGGCGAGGGAGTCTCCGAGTTGCGGATCAATTACGGTCCTGGCTATCGGGTGTATTTCAGGCAGAGTGGACGTGAGCTGATTATTCTCCTGGCTGGAGGCGATAAACGAACTCAAGCCAAGGACATTAAAAAGGCATTACGTCTCGCTCGTGACCTTTAGGAGCAAGCACTATGACTAAAACTACGACCACCCGCTACGACGTTGCCGAGCATCTTCGAACACAAGAGGAAATGGCCGCTTATCTTGAAGTTTGCCTCGAAGAAGCTAATGGCGACGCCAGTTTCATTGCCAAAGCCCTTGGCGACATTGCTCGCGCTAAAGGCATGTCTCAAGTTGCCCGGGATGCTGGGCTGTCCCGCGAAAGCCTTTACAAGGCTCTTTCCGGAGAACGCAGCCCCGGCTTCGATACTATTTTGAAAGTCATTGGCGCACTCGGGCTGAAGTTACATGCTAAAGCCAGTTATCCTTGAATAAGACGCCCAACCCATCATTTGTGAGACTCCAGCGCACGCGATCACGGCAATGAAAATGAAGGCGTATAAAAATGGAGAAAATAGGATTAAAGCAGGGCGAAATGATATGGAAGGAACGACGATCTTGAATATCCACTTTACGTTAAATGGTGTCGATACAACCCTGGAAGCTCCAGCGGACCGCCGTGTCGTCGATATACTTCGTGAGGATATGGGGCTTACCGGCGTCAAGGAATGCTGCGGTTCCGGGGAATGCGGCGCATGCACGATTCTGGTGGACGGCAAGGCCCGACTTTCCTGCCTGATGCTGGCGGCCCAGCTTTCAAAACGGAATGTCACCACCATCGAAGGAATTTCCACCGGTAATGATCTTCATCCCATACAGAAGTCCTTTGTCGAAAATGGCGCCGTTCAGTGCGGGTTCTGTACGCCGGGCATGGTGCTTTCGACCGTCGATCTTCTGACCCGCAATCCCGCGCCGTCTTCGGAAGATATCCGAGAGGGCCTGAGCGGCAATCTCTGCCGGTGTACCGGATACCAGATGATTGTGGAGGCCGTTCGTACGGCCGCCGAAAAGCTCCGGGGGGACGCGTCGTGAATCGCAACGTTTTTCTTCCTGAAACGCTTCCGGAGCTTCTGGAACTGGCAACCCATTATCCTGACGCCGTTTTATACGCCGGTGGAACGGATATTCTGGTGCAATTACGCGCCGGGACGATAGCGCCTCCGGCTTTGATCTGTTTAGAGCGCATAACAGCGCTGCGCTTCATCCGGGAGCAGAAAAATCATCTGGTGATCGGCGCCTGCACTCGTCTTACCGATATTCTGGAATCTTCTCCGGTGGCCGCACACCTTCCGGTTCTCCGTAAAGCCGTCCGCGTTCTGGGATCGCCCCTTATCCGTCACACAGCCACCATTGGCGGCAATATCTGCACAGCCTCTCCGGCCGGAGACTCCCTTCCGGCGCTGACAATACTGGAGGCTGTTCTGGAACTGCATACATCCGAAGGAGCCCGCCGGAGCCCGCTGCACGAGTTTATTCTGGGGCCGGGACGGACTGCGCGCCGGCCGGGGGAAATCCTGACGGCGATCGAAATACCCAAACCCGCGGGTTTCAACATCCATCACTTTGAAAAAGTGGGGCAGCGAAGCGCCCTGGCGATCTCCATCGCATCTTTTGCGGCGCTGCTTCACATGTCGGATTCCGGCGTCATCGAAGACGCCAGACTGGCGTGGGGAAGCGTCGGCCCCACTATCGTTACATCGAAGGCGGCGGAAAATGCGCTGATCGGAAACCGGCTGAACCATGACGTGCTGACGCACGCCGCGGCTATAGCACGGGCCGCCGTTTCTCCCATTGACGACATCCGCGCCAGCGCCTTATACCGTCGTCAGGTATCCGGCAACCTGATGCTGCGTCTGAGCGATTACCGCCATCCCGCGACAACGGATACGAGGCATATTTTATGACCCCAGACACCCAGCCGGCGTCATCCGGAATCTGGCGCCGGGATATGCTGATTCTCTATGGCGCCACCTTTCTGGCCTATGCCAATATTTCGGTTTTCTTTCAGTTTGTAACTTATCTCGGCAACATCGGCATCGCTCCCGGGTGGTTCGGCCCCATTATCGGGGTATTTTCGGCCGTATCACTTCTGACACGGCCGATGGTTATCCCGTTTATCCATGGCGGAAATGTCAGGCGCTGGCTGGGAATCGGAACAGCAGCCGCTTCCGCCTCCCTTTTTGCCTACAGCATTCCCTGTGGATTGTGGGGCATGATGGCCATCCGGATTTTTCACGGACTGGCATTTGTGGTATTGGGCGCAGCCCTGATGACCATCATCGTCGCACATATCCCCCGTGAGAACAGTGCGCAGGCTTTTGGAATTCTGGCCATATTCGTTCTGATTCCCAACACCCTCATTCCGCCGCTGCTTCCGTTTTTAAATCACATACTGGGAGGTTTCACGCATGTTCTGGCACTGTTTGCCGTCATCACGGCGCTGGTATATCCGGTCGTGCTGATGATCCACCCTGAAAACACCGCATCCCGCACACCAACAGCGCAGAATCGCCCTCATTTCAGGGAAATCCTGCAAAACCTGAAGAATTTAAGCATCTGTTCGCTGCTGGCCGCCATGTTGCTCCTGTACTGCGGCCTCGCCCTGATTTTTTTCTTTCTGGACGGCTATGGCCACAGTATCGGCATTCATGACACCGGTTTTTTTCTGACGCTGACATCCATTGGCGAAATCGGCGTGCGACTGGCTGCCGGAAGCATCTTCGATCGTATGAATAAAATCCGGCTGAGCTTATGGACACTGGCGGGACTGACCGCCGGATACGCTCTGCTGGCCGGAGCATCTTCAGAAACCGTTTTTTTTGCACTTGGAATTGTTCTGGGGCTGGGCTGGGGCATTGCAATGCCGGTATTCAGCAGTCTGATGCTGGATATATCGGCTCCTGAATTCGGGGCATTCAACACCAATCTGGGACAGCAGATGTATCAGGGCGGGTTTTTTATCGGGCCGTTCCTGGGAGCATGGATGCTCCGGAAATGGGGGTTTCCCTCCCTGTTTTATCTGTGCGCACTCATGACCATTGGGGCAGCGGCCATGATCTGGATTGCCGGAAAAGCATCTAAACATTCAGAACTCACCTGTTGAGATTAAAGAGAGGCATCGCAATGGAAAACGATATCAAAACGTCCGGTTCCCGCACTGAAAATGATATTACCGTGGATGTATTCCGTCCGGAGGACGCCGAAGGCATTGTCCGGCTGTTTCAGGCGGTATATGGCGAAAGCTATCCCATCCGGCTTTTTTACGATCCGGCGGCAATCATCGCGGCCAACCGGGAGGGACGCTATCACTCGATTGTCGCCCGCACCCAATCCGGAGAGATCGTCGGTGTGACGCATGTATTTCCGTCGGCGCCCAGCAGCGCCGTTCTCGAAGCGGGGCTCGGCATGGTGCTGAAGGAATACCGGAACGCCGGCGTCAACGGCCGGATACTGAATTTCATTTTTGAGGAGTTTGCACCGAACATCCTTCATGTCGAGGAGCTGTACGGCGAGGCGGTATGTAACCATACGATCCAGCAGAAATTTATGGCCCGGCTTAAATTCACGGCCCCCGCCCTTGAAATCGCCCTGATGCCAGTGGAAGCCTATCAGAAAGAACAAAGCGCCGCCGGCCGCGTGGCGGCGCTCAATGCGTTTCGCTGTTACCGTTCCAAACCGCACCGGATTTATCTGCCGGCCGCGTACGAACCGATACTCCGGCAAATTTACGCATTGCTGGACGATATCCGTGATATCGCCGTATCGAACGAAAAAGCGCCCGATGGCGCTGTATCACGCGGCGATCTGAAGGTATTCGACTTCGCCCGTGTCGCCCGGATAACCGTTCAAGAAATCGGAAGCGATGTCGCCGAGTTTCTTTCAGACATGGAAACCCGCTGTCTCGATCAGAACGCCGTCGTCCTGCAGGCGCGGGTCAACCTGGCAACACCGTGGGTCGGTGAGGCCGTGGACTGTCTTCGAAACATGGGATATTTCTTCGGCGGCGCGCTGCCCCGATGGTTTGACACCGATGGATTTCTGATGCAGAAACTTCTTTGCCCGCCGGATTTTGACGGTATTCAGCTTCTGACCGATTTTTCCCGGCAGCTTCTGGCATTTATCCGGGAAGACTGGCAGCGCGCCGGAGGCAGGATGCGGTCATCGGGTCAGCTGTAACGCAAACGGTGGGCTCATTATGTGTTAACCAATTATCCATTTTAAATTTCAGCTGATTTATTCTATATTGCGTCTCATCTGGAAGAGCATTTTGAACCATCTGTGTGATACGGCATAGCAACAATAAGAATGGAAGGCAATCCATGGCAAAGATAGAAGGTTTTCGAGTCAAGAATTTTCGTACGCTGAAGGATGTCACGCTTGGCCGTCTCTGGAATCATCAACAGGCGGCGCCGCTTACACCTATGACGGCCGTGATTGGCAAAAACGGGGTTGGCAAAAGCACTCTGTTTGACGCATTCGGCTTTCTTGCGGATTGTTTGAAATCGGGCGTTGAAGAAGCATGCGACGCTCGTGGGCGTGGTGGGTTCGGAAAAATTTTATCTCAAGGCCGGAAGGGGCCGATCGAGTTCGAAATTTACTATAAAGAAGACGGCAATGCGCGACCAATCACGTATGAACTGGCAATCGATCTTGATGACACAGGACGGCCTTATGTCCTGAAAGAACGTCTCAGACAACGCAGAAGAGGGCAAAAACATGGCTGGCCTTTTTCTTTTTTGATTTTGAATAGTGCTAAGGGGGT
Organism: Desulfobacteraceae bacterium RAAP-1; assembly: GCA_001443525.1. Lineage (GTDB taxonomy): Bacteria > Desulfobacterota > Desulfobacteria > Desulfobacterales > Desulfatirhabdiaceae > RAAP-1. The sequence continues at coordinate 11,581 of LKPX01000022.1, forward strand.
TGTCTGGAAAGGGGAACAGGTAGGTCAACAGATTGATGAGGACAAAAGTGATTTTGACATTTCAAAGCTGATAGAAGCCATAATATCCGACATGACAGAACAGGAATCAAAAGAAACTGAAGTTGTCGAACTGGAGGATCGTCGCAAATTGGGCATAGCGACTTTAGGCTCTCTGAAGCAGCATCCGAGAATTTCAGCTTTTCGTCGCTTCATTGAAGGTTGGTACCTCAGCTACTTCACACCTGATGCGGCTCGAAGCCTCCCGCTTGCCGGCCCCCAAAAACATCTCAATATTCATGGCGACAACCTTGGAAATGTCGTGCAGTTTATGGAACGCGATCCTCGAAAACGTCTTCAGAGCATCCTCGACAGGATGGCCGAGAAAATTCCAGGCATAGACAAGATAGACACGGAAAAAACCAGTGATGGAAGACTGCTCCTCCGATTCAACGACAAAGGGTTTCAAGACCCGTTTTATGCTCAGCAAATGTCAGACGGCACATTGAAGGTTTTTGCTTATCTGCTATTAATGGAAGACCCGACGCCGCTACCGTTCTTATGCATCGAAGAACCTGAGAACGGCTTGTATCACAAGCTGCTTGAGTCACTGGCAAAAGAATTCCGTGAACACGCAACCGGGCGGAAAGGTGGTTCTCAGGTCTTTATTACGACGCATCAGCCATATTTTGTAGATGCTCTTGAACCAGACGAAGTGTGGATTCTTGAAAAAGGGCATGACGGATTTTCGACCATACGCAGAGCCAGTGATGACGCCATCGTCAGGAATCTGGCAGCCGAAGGCTTGCCATTGGGCGGGCTTTGGTACAGCGACTATCTGGACGCGAGGTGATCGAATGCATTTTGAGATTCTCATTGAAGATGAGTCTGGCAAGAAAGCTCTGGATATCCTCGTGCCAAAGATTATCGAAGGAAAACATACGTTTCATGTTCATCCGTATAAAGGAATTGGTCATCTTCCGAAAAATCTTAAAGCGAATAGTGACGCCGGCAAGCGCATTTTGCTCGATCAGCTTCCAAGGCTTCTTCGGGGGTATGGAAAAGCCTTTTCCAATTATCCTGACAATTACCCGACAGCCGTTATTCTGGTGTGCGATCTGGACAACAAGTGTCTGAAAGCCTTTCGCCAGGAAATTTTCGCCATCCTGAATGAATGCAATCCCAGACCCAAAACCCGGTTTTGTATTGCTGTTGAAGAAGGAGAAGCCTGGTTTTTGGGTGATATTTCAGCAATCAAATCCGCTTATCCGAAGGCTAAAGATGCCGTCCTGAATACATACATGAATGACTCTATTTGCGGGACATGGGAGCGCCTGGCCGACGCTGTTTATCATGGAGGGGCAGATGCTCTTTCCGCCAGGGGGTGGCAGGCTGTCGGCGAAGAGAAATCTCGCTGGGCTGAAAAGATCAGTCCACATATGGACGTTGCCAATAATGCATCCCCAAGCTTTGTTCACTTTAAGGAAAAGTTGATGGAACTCGCTGGAACTATAGCCTGATGGAGTTCTCTCATTTTAAAAGCTCAATATCTTTGTCGCTTAAAATATCAACAGATTTCGAGGCGCAACCCCCATGTACAATGTCGCACATGAACTCCTGCACCGGCAAACAATCGCCCGAGGCGACAAAATCGCCATTTACTGCGGCAGAGAAACCATTACCTATCGTCAGCTCCAGGAAGAGGCCAACAGGTTCGGGAATGTTCTCAAAGCCATTGGTCTGAAACCGGGAGATAAGATTATTCTGTCGTTGCCGGATTGTCCGGATACTGTCGTCGCCTTTCTGGGAAGTATCATTTATGGCGTCTGGCCGGTTCTCGTCAGCCCCGACCTGTCCGAAAGCACTTATGCGTTTATTGTGGAGGATTCCGGCGCCGTCGCAGTCCTGACATCAACTGACAGCGCGGCTGCCATGGTTTGCAGCGCATCACTGCGGAAATCCCTTTGCATTCAAACACCGGAAATGGAAACTCTCCGCCGGGAAGCGTCCAGCAAACTCGATCCCTGGCCTTCCCGTGAAGATGATATCGCTTTCATGCTCTACAGCTCCGGAAGCACCGGAACGCCCAAAGGCGTACCCCACCGGCATCGGGATATCCCGTTTACCGCCGATACTTATGCCGCCGAAGTCCTGAACCTGACGGCGTCGGATATCTGCTTTTCCGCCAGCAAGCTGTTTTTCGCTTACGGATTGGGCAACAGCCTTTCATTTCCGCTGCGCTTCGGCGCTTCCGTGATATTGTACCCCTCAAAACCGACGCCGTCCGATATTTTCGCCATCATCGCCGCCTGTCACCCCACCATTTTTTTCGCCGTTCCCACTGTCTATAACATGCTGCTGAAGAGTATCGACGACACCGTTTCCATGCCATCGCTGCGGCTTTGCGTATCCGCCGGTGAAGCGCTTCCGGCGTCAACATGGCGTGAATGGATGCGACTTACCGGGCTTGAAATCATCGACGGCGTCGGCTCGACGGAAGCCCTTCATATTTTTATCTCCAACCGCCCCGGCAGGGTGCGCCCGGGAACTTCCGGGACGGTTGTCTCCGGCTATGAAGCCCGGATCGTGGACAGCGCTGGATCGTCCGCACCTCCTGGAGAGCCGGGACATCTTCTGATCCGCGGAAAAAGCACGGCGCCCTTCTATTGGAACAGACCCGACAAGACATCTGAAACAATGCTGGAAGACGGCTGGCTGGAAACCGGTGATATTTATACCGTTAGCGATGGTTGCTTCACCTTTCAGGGAAGATCGGATGACATGTTCAAATCCGGCGGTCATTGGGTCTCTCCGGCGCTGGTCGAGCAGGTCATGCGGGAACACCCCGCCGTGACAGAATGCGCCGTTACGCAACGAATGCTGGAAGGGCTTGTAAAAGCGATGGCCTTTGCGATCCCCGCCGCCGGATATCAGGGGGATATCACTTTGTTTCGGGACATCCGTGCGTTCATTCTCCAACGACTGCCCGATTATATGTGCCCTGTTCAGATCGAATTCTGTACGGAACTGCCGAAAACCGAAACAGGTAAGATACAGCGGTTTAAATTACGGGAGAAAACACTTGACGGATAACACCGGCATCCTTCAATATGGCCGGTATCAACACAAATGCACGTTGCCGACAATTTACAGGGAGAGATCAAAATGACGATCACAGGAAATGATATCACTGCAATCATGAAAACCGTCGGAATAGATCCGAAAACCGTTGACGCCCTCAAAATGGATATTCCTCTCGTACACCAGGGACTGGACTCCATAGACATGCCGGTTATAGCCGTAGCTGTCGAAAAAAAATTCGGTATAGACCTGTCGGAAGCCAATGCGACACAACTTAAAACCATCGATGACTTTGTTACATTTGTAAACAAGATGATGCCCAAGGGGTAACCCCTTCACAAAAACAGCATTTGTGTTGATGAAACAGTCATGAACCCGGCGCGGTCATTACAAATTGCTGGAAACGCAGTCCGCGCCGTTTTACCCGGAAACCGTATGAAAATCGATCACGAGATTCCCGTCGAAGCCGGGCAGAAATTTCAGGTGGATGCTTTCAAAGAGGCGGACGCTCTCGGAATCGCCAATTTGTTTTATGCAATTTATGGCGCTGACTATCCTTTTGAAACCTATTACATTCCGGAAAAGATCATTGCGGAGAATCGCTGCGGCAACATTCATTCGGTGGTAGCCCGCACGCCCGGCGGCGATATCATCGCTCACGGAGCGATTTTCCGCAGTTCAGCGCCATACCCGAATCTGTATGAAATCGGACAATACATTGTACTGAAAAACTACCGCGATTCCTTCGCTGCATACAAAATCAACCAGTATATCGCCGAAACGCTGGTAAAAGCGGTCAATCCCGACGGTTTGTTCGGAGAAGCCGTCTGCAATCACACAACCACGCAGAAGGCTTCCGCCCTGATCGGCATGAAAGACATGGCGCTCGAAGTGGCGCTGATGCCGCCTGAAACCTACCAGAGAGAGAAAAACGGATGTGATCGGGTGTCCTGTCTGATACAGTTCAGGTCTTATCATGACAGGCCCCACACCATCTTCGTTCCGCCGGCATACCGGCGGGAAATTGAATTTGCAGCAGATGGTCCGGATTTCACCAGAACCCTGCTCGATTCGATCGAACCCATTCCTCCGGATATTTCCAGCAAATATACGACGGCTTTTCTTTCGTTCGCCGGCGTTGTGCGCACGAATGTCGAAGCCGCCGGAAGTGATATCGCCGCAATTATCGACGACATTGAACGCCAGGCATCGGCAAAGCGCATGGAAGTGCTTCAATTCTTTCTGAATCTGGCAATGCCATGGAGCGGAAAGGTTGTGGAAATTTTCAGGAAAAAGGGATTTTTTTCAGGAGGATACGTCCCCAGGTGGTTTGATACGGACGCCATTCTCATGCAAAAGAACCAGACGGATCCGAATTTTGAAAGCATTGTGCTTTATTCTCCCAGCGCAGCGACCATAAAAGAGTTTGTACAGTCTGACTGGGCGCGAACGCAAAAACACCGCGGCGTCACCCCCTTATGAATGCGAAAAAACGCCGCGAACTGGCGGATGAAGCCAGAACCCTCTGCGAAGATATCTCTTATGGATATGTCCACGACTGGATGCAGCAACATCCCGGCGGTCTGGGAATGGATAAATCAAAATGTATTCTTACGGTAAAAATCAAAAGGAGAAACAGTGGCCGAAAAATATATCAGTATCCGCAATTTGAAATTTCTGCTGTATGACGTGTTCGATGTGACGTCGCTGACCCGCCATCCGTATTTTAAACAACACAACCGGAAAATGTTCGACATGGTGCTTGAAGCGGCCATGAAACTGTCCGGCAGTCTGCTGCATCCGGTCTTCGAGGAAATGGACAGAAAGTCTCCGGAACTGGCGAATGGTCAGGTGAAAGTGCATCCGGTGGTTCGTGACGTGATGAAGGAATTCGGACAGGGCGGCTGGATCGCCGCTACATTTCCATCGGAATATGACGGCGAGCAGCTTCCCAGCCTTATCGCCAACGCCTGCTGCATGGTGTTTTCCGCCGCAAACTATTCGGCCAGCGTGTATCCGGGGTTGACGTCGGGCGCGGCCAGATTGATTCTGTCCTTCGGCGACGACGCCCTGAAAAGCACCTATCTGCCGCTCATGCTTTCCGGAAAATGGCAGGGCACCATGGCGCTCACCGAACCTCAAGCCGGCAGCTCCCTGACGGATATCATCACCACAGCCTCCCCTACCCCCGACGGATACTACCTCATCCGTGGCCGCAAAACCTTTATTTCCGCCGGCGATCATGACGGGGTGGATAATATCGTTCATCTGATGCTGGCGCGGATTGAAGGCGCTCCGGCCGGTCCGAAGGGAATCTCCCTGTTTGTCGTTCCCAAATTGCGTCCGGATGCCGAAAAAGCGCTGACTCCCAACGATATCACCGTCAGTCAGATATTCCATAAGATGGGCTATCGGGGCGCACCCATCACCGAACTCAGCATCGGCGACAAAAACGACTGCCGGGGATACCTTCTCGGCGAACCCCACAAGGGGCTTGGATACATGTTCCAGATGATGAATGAAGAGCGCATCGGCGTCGGCATCGGTGCGGCGTCCATCGCATCCGCGGCGTACCATGCCGCCCTGAACTACGCCGGCAGCCGCTGTCAGGGGCGCAATGTCGCCGCCAAAGATCCGCTGTCCCCCCAGATTCCAATCATCGAACATTCGGACGTCAAGCGGATGCTGCTGTTTCAGCGGGCCGTCATGGAAGGCGCCGTATCGCTTCTGCTGCAATGCAGTTGGTATGACGACCTGTGCAGGGTCGTTTCACCACCGGAGAAAAAACGCTGCAAACTGCTGCTGGAACTGCTGACGCCCGTCGCCAAGACCTACGCATCCGAGATGGGAATTCTGGCGGTCAGTCAAAGCATTCAGTGTTTCGGGGGATATGGATATTGCGAGGATTTTCCGGTGGAGCAGCATTTTCGCGACATGCGGATTCATCCGATTCACGAAGGCACGACCGGCATTCAGGGAATGGATCTTCTGGGCCGGAAGGTCGTCATGCAAAACGGCGACGCTTTCAAGGCGTTTTTAGAAGAAGTCGGCAACACCGTGGATTCCGCCCGGCAATTCCCACGGCTTCAGACACTGTCTATCCGTCTGGAAGCAGCGGTCGGCAGGCTTCAGGACGTCACCCGTCACTTAGTTGGAGTCGCCATGCAGAAAGGTGCGGATATTTTTCTGGCGGACGCCACCCTGTATTTGGAGCTTTTCGGCATTGTCGTCATCGCCTGGCAGTGGCTGCTTCAGGCGGAGAAAGCCGAACAGGCACTGGCCGGAAACCTCTCCGCCGCGGACATCCGCTTCTATGAAGGCAAACATTACACAGCCCGGTATTTTTTCGCTTATGAAGTTCCCAAAATGGAGGGGCTTATCCAGAGGCTGACCGACGGCGATCCGTTGACCGTCGAGATGAAACCGGAATATTTTCAGGACTGATGCCGGGAAAAATGTCTTTGCAATGACCGTGAGAAAGCTTTAGCATGTTCCGCATGAATAAGACAACTTCGCTTGACCCCGTAAACTGGGATGAATTCAGAGAACAGGCGCACGGCATGCTCGATGACATCATCGATTATCTCGAGCAGGTGCGGGAACGGCCCGTGTGGCGGCCGATTCCGGACGCAATACGAGAGCATTTCCGCGAGGCGTTGCCCCTGGGGCCGGCGGCGATCTCCAGCGTTCACGAAACATTCATGCACGACGTATTGCCGTATGCGGTGGGCAACATCCATCCGGGGTTCATGGGATGGGTGCATGGCGGCGGAACTCCGGTCGGAATGCTTGCGGAAATGCTTGCCGCCGGCATGAACGCGAACCTCGGAGGCCGTGACCACATGCCGATCGAGGTCGAAAAACAGATATCGATCTGGATGCGCGAGCTTTTCGGCTTCCCGGAAACATCCAGCGGGCTTTTCGTAACCGGCACTTCAATGGCGAATTTCATTGCACTGCTTGTCGCAAGATACGCCTTTCTGGGAAGCAACGTCCGAAAAAACGGCGTGCATGAACATCGCCTTGCCGCCTACACATCTGAAAGCGCTCACGGCAGTGTCGTCAGGGCGTTCGATTTTGCGGGAATCGGAACGGACACGCTCAGACAAATTCCGGTAAATGAAAATTTCGAGATGGATGTCGAAGCGCTGGCATCCGCGGTGAAGAAAGACCGCGAGTCGGGTCTGCGGCCTTTCTTTGTCTCAGCCACCGCCGGAACTGTCGATACAGGCGCGATAGATGATCTGGCCGCCATCGCCGATTGCGCCCGAAGAGAGGATCTGTGGTTCCATGTTGACGGCGCTTTCGGAGCGCTTGCCATGCTTGCGCCTGAGATCGCCCCGCGTCTTTCGGGAATCGACAGGGCGGACTCCATCGCCTTTGATTTCCACAAATGGGGGCAGGTTCCTTACGATGCGGGATTTATTCTGGTAAGAGACGGCGAGCTGCACCGAAAAACCTTCGCATCGGCCGCATCCTATCTCAGACGCGAAAACCGGGCGCTTGCCGCAGGCTCTCCCTGGCCATGCGATTTTGGGCTGGATCTTTCGAGGGGATTCAGAGCGCTGAAGACCTGGTACACGATTAAAGTCTTCGGCGCTGAAAAGCTGGGACAGGTGATTTCCGAAACCTGCAAACTCGCTCTGTATTTAAAATCACGCATCATGGAACAGCCTCAACTTGAATTGCTCGCCCCCGTCTCACTCAACATCGTCTGTTTCAGATACAGATGCGCCGAATCCGACAGGGTGAATGCTGAAATCGTGGTAAAGCTGCAGGAATCGGGCGTCGCAGCTCCTTCAACAACCCTGATCAAAGGAATGCTTGCTATCAGAGCCGCAATCGTCAATCATCGGACAGGGAAAAGCAATATTGACGCCCTGATCGATGCCGTGCTGGCTTATGGAGAATCAATGACATATGAACATGCCTGATGAAAAGAAACTGATCGGTCTAGCCAGATTGATGAAGCTCGCTTTCGACGGCACTGACCTTACGCCTCTCGGTGACGCGTTGATCCAGCGCGCCAAACAGGATCCGGAAGACGCCGAAGCGCTTATGGATCTGTCAATCGTCCTTCAACTGCGCGAACAGTCGGATCTGGCTGTCAAGATACAGGCTCAGGCGCTTACCATCAAGACGCTCTACCATCTGCCGGCGAAGAGAAATGCGACAATTCGGCTTCTCGCCATTATGGCGCCGGGGGATATAACAACCAACGCCCCGCTTGAATTTCTGGTTGAAGATTCGGACATATCGCTCGACATGCTCTATGTGGCGCCGGGGCTGCCGCTTCCACCCGAACTGCCCGAACACGACCTGCTGTTTGTCGCAGCAGGCGAGTCAACGGGAACAAGGCCCATCCTGCCACAGCTCATCGATGTCATGAAAACATGGCCGCGCCCTGTCCTGAATCTTCCGGAGAACATCCTCAAGACATCGAGGGAAGAAGCCCCCATTTATCTATCCACTATTCCGAAACTCTATATGCCGCCTTCTTTTCGGAGCGGACGAGACCAGGCGAAGATGGACTTTCCTGTCATCATCAGGCCCCTGGATTCCCACGCAGGCCACGGGCTTGCGAAAATTGACAATGCGGCGGCCATGGAAAGTTATTTTGCGTCAAGATCGGAAGAAGCCTTTTATATTTCTCCGTTTATCGATTATCGCAACGAAGATGGATTATACAGAAAATACCGCATCGTTCTGATAGCAGGCCGGCCCTACGCCTGCCACATGGGAATATCGGAAAACTGGATGATTCATTACGTCAACGCCGGCATGTTCGAAAACGAAGAAAAGCGAAAAGAAGAAGCGCATTTCATGAGGGACTTTGACACCGATTTCGCTGTTCGGCATCACACGGCCTTGAAAGGCATTTACGACACCATGGGACTCGACTATCTGGTCATCGATTGCGGAGAGACCCGAAACGGCGATTTGCTGATTTTCGAGATCGACACCGGGGCAGTCATCCACAACATGGATCCTGTCGATCTTTTCCCTTACAAGGCGCCGCAGATGAAAAGGGTTTTTTCAGCATTCAGAGATATGCTTCTGGAGACGGTCCGTGCAGGTGTCTGAAACAACTGCATCGATTCCCCTGACACATGAACTTCTGGTGGAAGGAGGGGATGCCCGGATCCATCTCAAAGACGGCAGGAACAAATACGGATGCAGACCATATCCTGATTCAACACTTGCCCAATTTGGATCATCGACGGCATCCACCATATCCACGCAGGCATTCGAAGCCGCCGATGCGTTGCGTAAAAAAATCATGAATGGCGCCGCATGCAGTAACGAGTTCGAAAGAATCGGAAGTGAATTTTCCTCCCTTTGCGGAATCTCGGATATCTCAGGATTGACCCTTCACTTCTGCTCTTCCGGAACAGACGCCCACCAATTTGCTTCACGTCTGGTGAAACCTGCGCACATATTGATTGTTTCCGCATCGGAAACGGGAAAAGGCGTGCCTGCAGCATTTTCGGACGGAAAAGTTCATCAGTTGCAGATCAGGAATCCGGATGGAACGCCCAGAAACAGCCACGAAATTGATGAGAAAGCCACAAAACAGGTGGAATCTCTCATGAAAAAAAAAAGCGGCCAGGTGCTTCTCGTGATAGTGGATGTTTCAAAGACGGGGATGATCGCGCCAACCCTGTCATGCGCAAGACATTTGAAAACCCGCTTCCCGGATGCCATTGAGGTTCTGGTTGACGCCAGCCAGTTCAGAATGGGGAATTTGACATTAAGAGCTTACCTGGAAGCAGGTTTTCTAGTGGCTGTCACCGGATCGAAATTCCTGACAGGCCCCATATTTTCAGGTATGCTGCTCGTTCCGGAATCCTTCGGCCAAATCCACCCGGCCGCTCAGGATAACAACATCGGACTGCTTTTAAGATGGGAGGCAGCTCTTGCAGAGCTCAGAGCATTCAGACAAATCCCTGAAACCGGAGTAAAAGATTTCCTTTCCCGATTCGCAGATGCCGTCGGGAAAAGACTTGAAGCAGACCCATGCTTTGAACCTTTACCCGTTCCCAGTCTCAGCAGGCAGCATCCCGGCTGGGACAATATTCAGACAATCTTTCCTTTCCGCATGAAACGACGAAGCGGCAGATTTCTTGGCATGGAAGAAATCAGACGCATTCATGCCCTGTTAAGCGAAGACCTTTCCCATATATCACAACTTGAAATCGCGGCCTTCCGTTGTACTATAGGCCAGCCTGTTGCCTGCGGCGCGCTTCGTTTATGTTCCAGTTCGAGGCTTGTCGTCGAAGGAGTTGAAAATAGTGATGCAGTGCTCCATCGGGCGCTTCTGGCCCTCGACAAAACGGTATGGCTGATATCATTGAACCCGTCGCTTTTATGACCGACGACTTCGCAAGCGGTGCATGGACGCCGGCTGCACCTTTTTTACCAAACCCGTCTGAAAGGTGGATTTGCTGCAACTACTGCTGGACATTTTTAGCGTAAAAACGGAAAAGGATTTGCAAAAACCCCTATCGTGAGGATAAAATGAGACGTTGGTATGAATATATCTGAATTAATTTTAACGTCAGGAGGAAACACTATGTCCAAATCAAAAGATATCCGGAAAAGCGACAAGAAAAAACCTCAAAAAACAGCCAAAGAAAAGAAACAGGAAAAAATAGAAAAGAAAAAGAACAATCCGTAACAGCTCTGTAGAAACTGAATACCATGAAGATGTATCAGATTTTGCGATGGGCGCTCCGGATTTGAGCGCCCATCGTCATGCTTCATGATTCCGTTTCATGAACCTGACTGTAGTAACGAAAGATAGCTGTAAGGAATTTCCAGACTTGCAACGTAATAGCCGTTCATAAAAATATCCATTCTTACGTTCTGTCCATAACCGGAAACGTATTCAGAAACCTTTTTGATATCTACCTCGGCATATTGGCTGAATCCCCAGGTTTTATAATTGGTCTTGACCAGGGAAATTAGTGTATCAGCATCATTATAGGGACTGCCATAAGGCATCAACTGATCGGGTGTCAGTACACTCGCGCTGATGGATGCAGCGCCCAGATAGCTTTGAATAATGCTGGCAACCGCTGTCGTAACGCTCTGGGCTTCGGTTTGGGTAAATTGCCCCGAATCTGTGGAGAATTTTCCGACAACAACAATTTTGGTGGCGCCACTCGTTCCCATTACAGCAAAGGGAATACCCGCAGCAAATGCGGAAACCGTCGTTGACAGCATCAGGACAATTACCAGATTTAATACATATATTCGATGTTTTCTCATAAAACCCCCTTTTTTAAAAAAATAATAAATTCATAATGTCGGGACAACCCCATTAAAACACAAGGACGTAAAGCGACAAAGCGTCGCTCAACCACCAGATTTTTTTGAGAAACAACCACGACCGATATCTATAGCGCATAAATCATCGATAATGTCAAGCCATATTATGAGACTGTCTGAAAAACCGGCTTTTACGATGGTATCCATCGAGGCCCTTTCATATGAAAGCGGAACTTCAGCTTGACAGTATGTGGAAAATAGGTTAGCAGACAAGTTTATCTATAGATTTTGGGTTAGACAGAATTCTTGGCAACGTCCCGAAAAGAAAAGACTGATAAGATAACGGCCATGCCGGACAACTGCTGATCCCTTGTACCAAGGGCTTTCATAATTAAGAGATTATCACCAATGGACAACGAAAAATCAAGTGATGTCATCGAAAAGCGACGAGAAAAGCTGGCTGAACTGAAGTCTCGGGGCATCCAACTTTTTCCAAATGACTTCAAAGTATCTCACACCATTCGGGACATTTCGTCATTTATTGAAAAAAACCCCGAAACGGTGACGCCGGAATCTCCTGTGTTTTCAGTCGCCGGAAGAATGATTGCCATCAACCGGTTCGGCAAATCGACATTCATACGCTTTCGGGATCGAAGCGGACAGCTTCAGGCTTATATCAGAAAAGACATCGTTGGAAACGACACATATGAATTCTTCAAGCAATTGGATGTTGGAGATATCATAGGGCTTCAGGGCGGCATGTTTCAGACCAAAACCGGAGAATGGACGCTTCTGGCGTCATCACTACGCCTTCTTTGTAAGGCCACACGGCCGCTGCCCGAAAAATTTCACGGGCTTAAAGATCCCGAAAAACGCTACCGGCAGCGTTATATCGATCTGATCATGAACGCCAATGTCCGTGATATTTTTATCAAACGCAGCCGGATGATCCAGACGGTGCGTGCATTTCTTCTGGAGCAGGATTTTCTTGAAGTTGAGACGCCAATGATGCAAACCCTGGCCGGCGGCGCCGAAGCCACCCCGTTTGTAACCTTTCACAACGCTCTGAACATCAATCTTTTTTTAAGGATCGCGCCGGAGCTTTATTTAAAACGTCTTGTGGTCGGAGGTTTCGAGCGGGTGTTTGAAATCAACCGGAATTTCCGCAACGAAGGGGTCTCCACACGTCATAATCCGGAATTTACCATGCTGGAGTTTTACCAGGCATATGCGACCTATGAAGATCTCATGGATATGACCGAAATCATGTTTTCGCGAGTCGCCGAAGCCGTAACCGGTTCCTCCCGGATTGTATATCAGGGAAACACTATCGATCTGTCGGGGAAATGGCGGCGCTTGACGCTGTCGGATGCGCTTTCGGAAATCGCCGGCGTCCCCCCTGCCCTTCTGAACGACAAAGAAGGGTTGCTGGCTTTCGCCGAGTCCAAAGGTGTCTCCGTTGTTCATAAAAACCGTCTGGGAAAAATCATTACCAAACTTTTCGATGTCCTGGTGGAACCGCATCTGATTCAGCCGACATTTATTACCGGTTATCCGGTTGAGGTTTCTCCGCTTTCCAGAAAAAACGACCGCAATCCCGCCGTCACGGATCGTTTTGAGCTGTTTATTGCCGGCTATGAAATCGCCAACGGATTTTCAGAGCTGAATGACCCGGAAGACCAGAAAGGCCGTTTTTTACAGCAGGTCGCAGACAGAGACGCCGGTGACCAGGAAGCTCACTGTATGGACAGCGACTATGTGGAAGCCCTTGAATACGGGCTCCCCCCGACGGCAGGGGAAGGAATCGGCATAGACAGGTTGGCCATGCTGCTGACAGATGCGATTTCCATTCGCGAGGTTATTCTCTTTCCGCATATGAAACCCCTGTCGTTGACGCCATGTGACCAGGTCCCGGTATAAATGGCAACAAATGCAAGGTGCATCGCTATCTTCCGCTTCCGGTACCCGGACAAACCCCAAATGTGAATTACAATTATGCCCTTTGAATATTTTATCGGCGCCCGCTATCTGAGAGCCAAGCAGAAACAGGCCTTCATTTCGCTTATTACGATGCTTTCCATTGCGGGCGTCACCGTCGGTGTGATGGCGCTCATCATTGTTATCGCAGTCATGGCAGGTTTTGAGTCGGATCTCAAATCCCGCATTTTGAGCGTGGAATCTCATATTGTTGTTATGCGCCACGGTCCCAGCAACGGTTTTACGGATTACTCGAAGGTGACAGGCTGGATTGACCAGGTTGCAGGCGTCAAGGCAGCCACGCCATTCATCCTGTCTCAAATCATGATTCGTTCTACAGGCGGAATGACCGGAGCCGTATTGAGAGGCATCGATCCAAATTCTTCCGCCAAGGTGATCACCTCAATCAGCCAGAGCGCCGCCAGCGCACTGAACACCAGCGTCGGCCATGCCACAGACGGACCTCCGCTGCCCGGTATCGTACTGGGCAAAGAACTTATGAAAAATTTAGGGGTGGTTGTCGGAGATACCGTTCAGATTCTGTCTCCGCGGGGAACGATTTCGCCTGTCGGACTCATACCAGCCATGAAACGTTTCCGCGTGGTAGGGCTGTTTGAATCCGGCATGTATGAATATGATGGTTCTCTGGCCTACATCCGCCTGGATGAAGCGCAGAAACTGCTGCACATGGAAAATGCCGTCAGCGGTATTGAGGTTCGTGTACATGATGTGTATAAAGCGGGAGAAATATCCCAAAAGATCGCGAGCGGCCTTGGCTTTCCCTACTGGTGCCGGGACTGGATGCAGATGAACCGAAATCTGTTTTCAGCGCTTAAACTGGAAAAGAATGTGATGTTTATCATCCTGGCCTTGATTATTCTGGTAGCCGCCTTTAACATCGCCAGCAGCCTCATCATGATGGTTATGGAAAAAACAAAAGATATCGCCATATTAAAAGCAATGGGCGCTACCGATAAAAGCATCCGCCGGATATTTATCTTCAAAGGCATGACCATCGGCGTTACCGGAACGGCCATCGGCGTCAGCCTGGGGTTTATCCTCTGTAAACTTCTCGAACGCTACAAATTCATTGAACTTCCCGGTGATGTTTACTATATTAGCAAACTTCCGGTTCTCCTGAAAACATTCGATGTTGTTTCGATTGCAACAGCCTCGCTGGTCATATGTTTTTTGGCCACCCTGTATCCGGCGCGTCAGGCTTCGCGTCTGGATCCAGTTGAAGCGATCCGGTATGGATGACAGCGGTTGTCGTCCCGACATCTTTTTTTCGTGTACATCAACAAATGTATCCGAAACCCAAGGACATATGGTAAATCAGAAATTTCAATATCTGTCAAATTACACATGCAAGGAAAACCGGGCGAATGGATAATGGAAGGCAGGACGGATGGCCTGATCCGGATGAAAACAGCCTTGTTTTGGCCAAAAACATCAGCAAAACTCATACCAGCAGCGAATCCCAAGTTGAAATATTAAAAGATGTCGAACTGAAACTTACAGCCGGAGAAACGGTTGCCATTGTCGGTGCATCCGGTATTGGAAAATCCACCCTGCTTCAGATACTGGGCACGCTGGATCATCCGGATTGTGGCACGATGTGGTTTCGCGGTAAAAATATCTTCAAGCTGAGTTCTCTTCAACTGGCCAGATTCAGAAATACATCCATAGGATTTGTCTTTCAGTTTCATCACCTGCTGCCGGAATTCACCGCTGTTGAAAACGCCATGATGCCTGCTCTCATTAACGGTTTATCTCCCGGCAAGGCCAGAAGTCTTGCGGAAACCGTTCTAGTTCGGGTGGGGCTGAAACACAGGCTGAATTACAGAGTGACCCGACTTTCCGGCGGGGAGCAGCAGCGGGTAGCGCTTGCAAGAGCACTGGTGTTAAAACCTCCGCTGCTTCTGGCGGACGAACCCACTGGAAATCTGGATCAGAAAAACAGTGAGCAGGTTCATTCCCTGCTGATGGAATTAAATCAAGAACTCAACATGACCATGGTGGTTGTCACTCACAATATGAAACTGGCATCGCTCATGACCCGGCGAATAACCATTGTGGATGGAAAGTTAACGGATACAAACTGAGGTATCTTTATGACAAGATGGTTATGTCCCATCATTATCGGCATTCTATGCTGCCTTCCCCCTTCGGCCTTCGGCGCCGATCATGTTCGGGTAATGGTATTGCCGTTTGAAATCCAGTCTGCCCAGAAAGATCTCGAGTATCTGAAAGACCAGATACCCCAACTGATTCAACAGCACCTGGAAAGAGACGGCGCTGCCATTGTCAAACTGGATGATGCCGCCCAGAAAGCGCTGCAGAATGCGGCTTCCACAGAAGCTTTGAAATCCTTGGGAGCCGAAAAGGGCGCCAATGAGGTCATCCATGGAACCCTGACATGGCTGGGACAAAATTTCAGCCTGGATGCCAGAATGGTGGATGTTGTCGGAAATAACGCGCCTGATGCTTTTTACGCCGATGGTGAAGGTATTGAAAATCTTCCGGCTGCCGTAAAATCATTGTCCAATGCCATCAGCGCCAGATTGTTCAAACTGGAAAAAATTGTGGATGTCAGAATTATCGGCAATAAACGGATCGAGCAGGATGCCATCCGGCGTGTCATCAAGAGCCAGGCCGGTGATACGCTCATCGCCAAAAATATTTCAGATGATCTCAAGGCCATTTACGGCATGGGATATTTCGATGATGTGCGTGTGGAATCCGAAGACGTCAAGGGCGGAAAAACCATCATATTTGTCGTTAAAGAAAAACCCACCATTCGCCATATCTACATCAAAGGACAAGAACTTTACCAGGGAAACACCGACAACAAGAAAGAACCGGATCCCAGAGAAAAAGACAGTGGAAATTTAATAATAGAAAATGACAAGATCCTGAAAAGTTTAGATATTAAAACAGGATCCATCCTAAATATATATAAGATTCAAAGCAATGTTAAACGAATCGAGGATTTGTACAAAGAAAAAAATTATCATAACGTCAAAGTCACATATAGCATCAAGGAACTCGATAACAACCAGGCGGATCTTCAATTTAACATTGATGAAGGCAAAAAATCCCTTGTCAAGGAAATCCGGTTTGAAGGCAATCAGGCATATAGCGCCAAGCAGTTGAAAAAAATAATGAAAACCACTGAGAAAGGTTTCTGGTCCTGGCTGACTTCCTCTGGCGACATGAAAACGCAGGATCTGAAACAGGATGAAGAGCTCCTGACCGATTTTTATCACAACAACGGATATATTGACGCTAAGGTCGGCGAGCCTATTGTGGAGTATAAGGGTAACTGGATTTACATCACCGTAAAAATCGATGAGGGTTCACGGTTCAAAGTGGGGAAAATTGAAATTGTCGGTGATCTTCTCAAACCCGAACCGGAACTGATGAAACTGGTCAAACTCAATCAGCAGAAATTTTTCAGCCGGGAAGTACTCCGCAATGACATTATCGCCCTGGGAGACGAGTATTCAGATGCTGGATATGCCTATGCGGATATCACCCCCAAGATCGATGCAGACCGTAAAAATCTGACAGTCAACGTCACCTACACGATCGCCAAGAACAGTCTGGTATATGTGGAAGCCATCAATATCACCGGTAACACCAAGACCCGTGACAAGGTGATACGCAGGGAACTTGAAATATATGAACAGGAACTGTTCAGCGGCAAAAAGCTAAAACAGGGCATCCGAAATCTCCAGCGCCTTGATTATTTTGAAGACGTCAAAGTCAATACCGTCAAGGGCAGCACTCCCGATGAAATGGTTCTGGATATTGGTATCAAGGAAAAACCCACCGGCACTTTCAGCGTCGGCGGCGGTTACAGCAGCATCGAGAATATGTTTGCGGTGGGTTCCATATCCCAGAGAAACCTTTTTGGCCGGGGGGAACAGTTGATGCTCAAGGCTGAAATCGGCGGCACCACCACCCGCTATAACCTGACGTTTGTCGAACCCTGGCTGTTTGACATTCCTTTATCACTCAGCGCCAATGTTTATGACCAGAATGTCAGTTATAACACCTACAATGTGAACAGCTTTGGCGCCAACCTGGGTTTTGGATATCCTATTTTCAGATATACCCGGGCTTACCTGTCCTATGGATACGATGTCAGCGACATGACAAACCTGCAATACTATGTCTCTGACTACTTCAGGACCATGGCCGGACAACATACGACCAGCAGCGTCATTCCGGCAATCCGGTATGATTCCAGAGACAAAACATTCAACCCGACCGAAGGTTCCAACGACTCCGTATCGGTTGAATATGCCGGAGGCCCCATGGGCGGTGACGTGGGATACACCAAATATCAGATGGAACTTGGGAAATATTTTCCGCTCTTTTGGACTACGGTCGGATTTCTTCGTGCCAAAACCGGGTATATTCAGGATCATTCCGGTGAGTTGCTTCCACCATGGGACCGCTTTTATATCGGAGGCATCAATTCCCTGCGGGGATTTACGTGGGATCAGTTAAGTCCCAAAGACTCGGCTGGAGATAATATCGGCGGCAATAAATTTGTCCAGTTCAACGCCGAATACATCTTTCCGCTGATCAAGGATATCGGACTGATGGGTGTTGTTTTCTACGATACCGGTAACCTGTATGACAATAACCAGGATATTGACCTGTCCAATTTGCGTAAAAGCGCAGGATTCGGCATCCGCTGGTATTCCCCGCTGGGGCCGCTCCGATTGGAAGATGGCTTTATTCTCGATCCCAAACCGGGTGAAAATCAAACTGGACGATGGGAATTCACGATGGGACAATCGTTTTAATTCAATTATATTATAACAATTCACTACGAAAAGGGGCTTTTTTGATGAACATGATGAAACACATTTTGACTGTTGCAGCAGTATCGTTATTTCTCTGTGCCGGCGTGGCACGCGCTGCCGACGCCACCAAAATCGGAGTTGTCGATTTTCAGAAAGTTCTGGAAACATCCACCCCCGGAAAGACCGCCCAGGATGAAATCAACAAGCATGGCAAACAGATGGAAGCCGACCTCAAAAGTAGAGGCGCTGAAATAGAAGATCTTGAAAAAAAGATGGATCGTGAATCTCTGGTCATGAGCAAGGATGTCCGCGAAGAAAAACAGCGCGATCTCAGAATCAAGGTGGGTGATTACAAGTCACTTCAGCAACAATATACAGGCGATTTCAGAGCGCTTGAAAACAGGATTATCGGTAAAATCCAGAAAGAAGTTGTAGAAGTGGTTCAAAATATTGGAAAAAAAGATGGCTACACGCTGATTGTTGAAAAAAGAACCGGAGGCGTTGTGTATGCGCCAACGACGATTGATATCACCGATGAGGTTATACAGGCATACAACGCGATGCCGCCTCAGCCTGATACAACAACCAGCGGCGCGTCCGATAAAAAGAAAAAATAAAGGCAGCCGCCAATGGAAATGACGTTTTCCAGAATCGCCGATCTGATCAAGGGCCAGGTTGATGAAGACATTTCGACAGTCATCACGGGGGTTGCCCCGTTTGAACAGGCGCAAGCTTCAGACATCACGTTTGCCGCAAGTCCTGCATTTCTCAAGCGGCTTCATGAAACCCGGGCCGGCGCCATTCTGGCGCCTCTGAATACCTCGCAAAGGGATACCCGCCTGATTCGGGTACAGCATCCGCAAATTGCTTTTTCGCAAGTGGTGCAGATGTTCCATCCCAGGTTGTCTCCATGGTCCGGAATTAGCCCTGATGCCCGTATCGGCAACGATGTCCGGATCGGAAGCGACGTTGCCATAGCACCTTTTGTGATTATTCAGGACGGCGCCAGGCTGGGAGACAGGGTAACGCTTCATCCCCATGTTGTCATCGGAAACAATGTCCATATCGGTAACGATGTCGAGATATTTCCCAATGTCACCATATTGAATGGCGCCCGAATCGGAAATTGCGTCACCATTCATGCAGGCACTGTCATCGGCAGCGACGGATTTGGCTTTACACCGGATGATAAAGGCGTTTTTCACAAAATCCCCCATCTGGGAACCGTTCAGATAGATGATAATGTCAACATCGGCGCCAACAACACCATAGACCGCGCCACTTACGGTAAGACCTGGATTCAGGAAGGTGTTAAAACGGACAGTCTGGTTCACATTGCCCATAATGTTACTGTAGGCGCACACACCATTCTGGTGGCGCAGGTCGGCATCGCCGGCAGTACGACCATCGGCAGCCATGCGGTTCTGGCCGGTCAGGTCGGTGTATCCGGACATATCACCATCGGTGATCGCGTTACGATCGGCCCCCAGTCCGGCATTGCCGGGTCCATTCCGGATGGCGCCATCGTATCCGGATCACCGGAAATGCCGCACCGTCAGTGGCTCAGGGTCCAGCGCATCATTCCCAGACTGCCGGAAATCAAGAAAAAACTGGGAGACCTGGAAAAACGGCTTTTGGAAATCGAAAATTTTTTCAAAAAAGAGGAGACCTGATGCACACCCTGGATATTTCAGAAATACTGGCGTTGTTGCCTCACCGGTATCCCATGGTTCTGATCGACCGGGTTATAGAGCTGGTTCCGGGGGAAAAGATTGTGGCCCTCAAAAATGTCACCATCAACGAACCTTACTTCACAGGACATTTTCCCCAAAACCCCATCATGCCGGGCGTTTTGATTGTTGAAGCCATGGGACAGGCCGGTGGCGTGCTTGTTCTTTCCGAAAGTACTTCGGGGAAAAAACCTGATGCCGTATATTTTATGGGCTTTGATCATGTTCGATTCCGCAAGCCGGTCACTCCGGGAGATCAACTGATACTCAATGTCACAATGTTAAAAAAACGATCCAAAGCCATGAAAATGTCCGCCATGGCGACGGTCGATGAAAAACTGGTGGCGGAAGCCGAATTCCTGGCCACCTTTGGAGATGCTGAATGATTCACCCCACTGCTGTTGTCAGCCCCAAAGCTGAAATCGGCGCCAATGTCACCATTGGTCCATATACCATCATCGCCGAAAATGTCAGCATCGGCGATGAAACCGAAATCGGCCCACATGTGGTCATCGATCCTTTTACCACCCTCGGAAAAAACTGCCGTATCTTTCAATTTGCCTCGTTAGGCGCGGTTCCCCAGTCTCTGAAATTCGAAGGCGAAAAAACTTTTCTGACCATTGGAGACAGAACGCTCATCCGGGAATTTACAACCATTAATCGCGGTACGCTCTCCGGAGGCGGCATCACCCGAGTAGGCGATGACAATTTTATTATGGCCTATTGCCATATCGCCCATGATTGCAGCACAGGCAACAGGGTCATCATGGCCAATGCAGCAACGCTGGCCGGCCATATCACTATTGGAAATAATGCCACGATCGGGGGAATGGTCGCCATTCATCAGTTTGTTCATATCGGCGATTATGCATTTATTGGGGGCGCTTCCGCTGTGGTCAAGGATGTACCGCCCTTTGTCATCGCCGCCGGAGACAGAGCGACGCTGCATGGGCTCAATACTGTAGGATTGAAACGTCAGGGATTCACGTCCGAAGTACTGTCCACGCTTAAAAAAGCATATCGTATTATTTTCCGCATCGGACTGACGTTAAATGAAGCCATTGACCGCGTACAGGCCGAAATCGAACAGATCCCGGAAGTCGTTCAGTTTATAGATTTCATTAAATCCTCTCAGAGAGGGGTTACCCGCTAAGCGCCTATGACCGCCACATTCAATAAATCATTTTAACGACTTCGTAAAAAGTCCGCATGCTGCGCTACGCTGCATCCTTCGTCGTTGCAGTGTACGAAAAGTACGCTTCGCTCCTTGTGGATTTGCGTGCCCTGCCTGCGGACTTCTTACAAAGCCGTCTGAAAATCGACTTTTTATGAGGGCATCAATTATGCTGGATTATAGACCACTGCCTTACCAAAGCGCTTTGCGGCAGCTTATTTCATGATGAAACGTATCGGCCTTATCGCCGGAAGCGGCCAGTTCCCCATACTTTTTTCTGAAGCAGCCCGTAAAAACGGTTATGAAGTTTATGCAGCCGCATATCAAAACGAAGCGGACCCGGACCTGGCATCTCATGTTGACGGTATTGAGTGGCTTCATTTAGGCCAAATCAGGCGATTGATCAAGTTTTTCAATCGGTTTGATATTCACGAAGCTGTGATGATCGGCGCAATTCGGAAAACCCGGATGTTTACGGATATCAAACCTGATATTAAAGCCATTATGCTGATTGCCGGTATGAAAGACACTCACGATGACGCCGTCCTCAGAGGTTTTGCCGGACTTCTGGAAAAGGAAGGAATTACCATACAGCCCTCGACATTCCTGCTGCCCGAACTGTTAGCGACCCAAGGCTGCTGGACTCGAAGAAAACCGTCCAGGTCCGAAAACACCGATATCGAAACAGGGTGGCGTCTGGCAAAGGAAATCGGAAAACTGGGTATCGGTCAGTGCATTGTGATTGGCCAGGGCTCCGTATTAGCGGTTGAAGCCATAGATGGCACCGACGCCACCATCTTGCGCGGCGGCAAACTGGGTCGCGGCAATGCTGTTGTGGTGAAAGTCTGCAAACCGAATCAGGATACCCGATTCGATATTCCGGCGGTCGGCATGGACACTATCAAGGCCATGAAGGAAGCCGGTGTTACTGCCATCGCCATCGAAGCAGGAAAAGCTGTGGTTTTCAACCGTGAGGAAATGACGGCGCTGGCGGATCAATCAGGCATTTCTATTGTAGCCTTGTCATGAACAGGCAAAATGCCCCTTATACACAAATCGGAAATAGAATTATGAAGAAAGTACGCATCGGCGTCATCGGCGTCGGATACCTGGGTAAATTTCACGCCGAAAAATACGCCCGTATGAACGATGTGCATCTGATCGGTATCGTGGATACCAATCATTCACAGGCAGATAAAATTGCGTCCAAATTCAACACGCTGGCATACTACGATCACCGGAAACTTATGGGAAAAGTGGATGCCGTCAGTATTGCGGTTCCCACCTCCGAACATTTTTCCGTCAGCAGGGATTTTCTGGAAAACGATATCGATGTCCTGATCGAAAAACCCATCACCACCACCCTTGAAGAAGCGGATACCCTCATACAGATCGCAAAATCCCGAGGACTGATTATTCAGGTCGGCCAGCTTGAACGGTTCAATCCAGCCATTGCAGCCCTTCAGGATCAGGATGTCGTCAAAAAGCCCATGTTTATCGAGGCTCACAGACTCAGCATTTACAGAGGACGATGTACCGATGTGAGCGTCGTACTCGACCTGATGATTCACGATATTGATATCATATTGAGCTTTGTGAAATCCGGGGTTCAGGAAATTCACGCATCAGGCATTCCTGTTATTTCAAATCATGTGGATATCGCTAACGCCAGGCTGTCATTTGAAACCGGATGCGTCGCCAACATCACAGCCAGCCGAATTTCAGCAAAAAACGAACGCAAGATCCGCCTTTTTCAGAAAGACGCTTATGTGTCCGTGGATTTCGCCAATCACGACATTACACTGATCCGGAAAAGAGATGATCACACTGACGGCATATTCCCCGGTGCGGACATTCAGCAGCTCTCATTTTCCAAAGGGGACGCCCTTGAAAATGAGCTGGCCGCATTCGTCAAGGCGGTGGCGCATCGGGAACTACCTGAAGTCACCGGACAGATGGGCAGAGATGCACTGAAAGTCGCTTTGTGCATCATGGAGCAGATTCACGCCGCCAATCTCCGCTATATAACCTCATAAGTTATTATGGATTCATCCGGAACACATAAACGCATACTGATCATCGCCGGAGAAGCTTCCGGAGATATGCACGGCGCACATCTGATAAACGCCCTGAAGCAGAAAGACAATTCTCTGGAATGCTGCGGTGTCGGCGGAAAGGCTATGCAGGCCGCAGGAGTCAAGCTCGTGGTGGACGCTGCTACGCTGTCGGTGGTAGGCATTACCGAGGTCATTTCGAGGCTGCCCGGGATTCTTAAAGGCTTGTCTGTGGTCAAAAAGCAGCTTACGGATTTTCAGCCGGATCTGGTGATTTTGATCGATTTCCCAGACTTTAATCTCCGGATCGCCGCAGCCGCCAAAAAGATGGGCATTCCGGTCTTATACTATATCAGCCCTCAAATCTGGGCATGGAGATCGGGAAGGGTTGTCAAAATCGGCAAACTTGTGGATCACATGGCCGTCATTCTTCCTTTCGAAGAGCCATTTTATCGCGATCACCACATACCGGTCACGTTTGTCGGACATCCGCTCATGGACGAATATTCCGGCATTCCAACGCCGATCGTACAAACGGCCTCGCATGTTCACCCGATCGTCGGTCTTTTACCCGGATCCAGGGAAAGCGAAATCCGCCGCATGCTGCCCGTGATGCTGGAATCCGCCATAGTGCTGTCACGCCGACTGGAGCATGTCTCGTTCGTCATTTCCGTGGCCCCTGGAGCGTCGCAAAAAGTCATCGAAACATTATCGGCGCCCTATGTTTCAAGACTGTCCATCGAATTGAACACCGGCGGCGCGAGCGCTGTTTTCCCTAACGTTCATATTGCTGTGGCGGCATCCGGCACCGTAACACTTGAAGCCGCCATCAACAACACCCCGGTGGTCATCGTCTATAAAGTGTCGCCTTTGAGTTATCACCTCGGCAAAGCGCTGATACGGGTAGCCCACATCGGCCTGGTGAATTTGATCGCAGGCAGGGAAATTGCTCCGGAACTGGTCCAAGACAGCGCATCGCCGGAAAATATTGCTGCAACCGTGTATCGACTTGTTACATCGTCTCAGGCTCTGAACACCATGCGCCAGAGCTTCGCTGAGGTTCGCGCCCGGCTCGGAGGCACAGGCGCTTCCGCCCGCGTCGCGGATATCGCATTGAAAATGCTCGGAATCAAGCATCTCACATAACCCCTTCATCATCGAAGCCTTTTTCGAATGGCCATGGAACCCCTATGATATTGTTTCACCTCAAAGACAGACATCGACGTATTTTATCCCTGATCAAAGACAACCGGCTCCGGCTTTTTTGGGCCATGCTGTGCATGCTTGTCATGGCAGCCGCCACATCTGCAACCGCCTTTCTAGTCAAGCCCGTGATGGATGATATCTTCGTCAACCGAAATGTTCGGATGCTCACGCTGATTCCCATCGCTGTGGTGCTGATTTACCTGATGCGCGGGTTCAGCATGTATGGCCAGGAATATCTGATGAACTATGTCGGACAGGGTATTATCCGCAGACTCAGGAATATGCTGTATGACCACATCCAGGACCTGCCCCTGTCGTTTTTTCATGAGGAGAAAACAGGCGTCCTGATGTCCCGGATTACCAACGATGTCAACATCATCAAGGCGATGGTGTCCACAGCCGTCACCAGCAGCCTCAGGGACTGTTTTACCATCATCGGCCTTGTCGCGGTTGTTTTTTACAGAGACTGGCGGCTGGCCCTATATGCGATGATTATCCTGCCGGTCGCTTTTCTACCGATCGTCAAATTCGGCAGACGGGTTCGTCGGGTCAGTACCGGATGCCAGGAAGCCATGGCGGATATGAGCGCTTTTCTGCATGAAACATTTTCAGGTAATAAAATTGTCAAAGCGTTCGGGATGGAATCCTATGAAAAAGAACGCTTTCACGAAAAAACACATCAGTTGTTTCTTCTGGAAATGAAAGCGGTTGTTGCACGTTCACTATCTTCCCCGATCATGGAATTTCTGGCTGGCGTCGGCATTGCATTTATCATCTGGTACGGCGGATATCGGGTCATCAGCGGCGCATCCACGGCCGGCACATTTTTCTCTTTTATGGCGGCGGTACTCATGCTGTATGATCCGGTCAAAAAGCTGACCGGCCTGAATAACTCCATTCAGGAGGGGCTGGCCGCCTCAGACAGGGTTTTTGATATCGTCGAAAAAAAATCCGTCATCTCGGAATGCGACGCGCCTGTGGAGATTCCATCCGGCCCCCACGCCGTCACGTTCGATGACGTCAGCTTCCGCTACGACACTGACGATGACATGGTGCTGAAACATATCACAGTCACCGTCAACCCCGGAGAGATACTGGCGCTGGTCGGAATGAGCGGCGGCGGCAAAACATCCATGGTCAATTTGATACCCAGATTTTACGATGTCACCCAAGGCGTCATCGAGATCGACGGCATCGATATCCGCAAAGCGTCTTTAAAGTCGCTGCGCCGGCAGATCGCCATTGTCACCCAGGAGCCCATTCTGTTCAATGACACCATCCGTAACAACATCGCATACGGAAATCCTTCCACCCCTTTTGAGGATATTGTCGAAGCGGCCAAAGCAGCGTTTGCTTACGAATTTATCGAACGACTTCCCCGGCAGTTCGATACCTCCATCGGCGAGCTGGGCAGCCGGCTTTCAGGCGGCGAAAAGCAGCGGATATGTATTGCCAGGGCGCTCCTTAAAAATGCGCCGATTTTAATTCTGGATGAAGCCACGTCTTCTCTGGATTCCGAAGCAGAGATGCTGGTTCAGAAAGCACTGGAAAATCTCATGAAAGGGCGCACCACGTTTATCATCGCGCACCGTCTTTCCACCATTGGATACGCCAGCCGGATCATTGTCATCGTGGATGGCGAAATTATCGAGCAGGGAACTCATGAGGAGTTGCTTTCCCAACAGGGCGAATACTGTAAACTCCATGACATGCAGTTTACAGCCCGATGAGTTCACCCTCGCGGCATCTGTGCTATATTCTGCTCCTGTTTGCGGGCCTTACTCTGTTTTTTTACCTGCTTCCGCAACTGGATATCCGCGTTTCCGCCCTCTTTTACAATCCCGTCAATGGATTTTATCTGGCTGAAGCTGTTCCGTGCCGGCTCATATATACCTCAGTCGAAGTATTGGCCGCCTGCTGGAGCGTTCTGGCCGTGGCGCTGTTCATCATTACCTGGATACGCCGAAAACCGTTTGGCGCGCTGACGTTCAAACGCCTGATCTATCTTTTGGCGGTACTTGCCATAGGCCCAGGCCTGATCGTCAATGTTCTTTTAAAAGATCACTGGGGCCGGGCCAGACCTTACAGCATTCAGCAGTTCGGCGGCGCATCGGCTTTCAGCCCTCCCTATGAAATATCTCATGAATGTCATCACAACTGTTCATTTGTCTCAGGTCATGCAGCCATGGCGTTTTATTTTATCGCGTTTGCATTCATATTCCCGATACGCCGCAGACGGATAGCCATCATCACCGGAGCGTACAGCATCATGGTGGGAATTGTGCGCATCGTTCAGGGCGGTCATTTTCTAAGCGACGTCCTTTTTGCCTACGTGGTTGTCTATGCGGTTGCAGCGCTTTTATATGACGTCATGTTTGAAAGGAGTTCCGCAGGATGAAAATATCTATTATTATCCCCGCTTATAATGAAGAAGACCGGATTGTCCGGACGCTGGAGCAGACACTGGCATTTTTGTCCCGGCAGAATTATGACAGTGAGATTATTGTTGTCAGTGATGGCAGCACTGACAACACCCGCTCTGTTGTGGAAAGATTTGCGGCTGCGAGCACCGTATCCCTGCGGGTCGTTGAATATTTTCCGAATGCCGGCAAGGGTTATGCGGTCAAGACCGGTATGCTGGCAGCCACCGGGGATATCGTCATGTTCATGGACGCGGATTACGCGGTCCCGATTGAAGACATGAGCAAGGGGCTTCAATGCATCACTACTGATGGCTATGACATCGCTATCGGCTCTCGCGCGATATCCGGCGCTTCAGTCATTGACCATCAGAATTTTTTCCGGGAACTGTCCGCCAAACTCTATACCCTGATTCAGACAGTCTATTTGGGAATTTTTTACAAAGACACCCAGTGCGGTTTTAAACTTTTTACCAGAAATGCCACTCGCACACTATTTTCCAGGCAGAAACTCAACAGCGTGATTTTCGACCCGGAAATTCTCTGGCTGGCCCGCAGACATGGTTTTCGCGTTGCGCAATTCCCGGTCGCATGGCGCCATGTGGGCAATTCGCGTATTCAGTATGACAGCCTTAGAAAATCGCTTTTTGTGTTTCAAGAACTTTTTCGGATACGTGGCCTGCACTGATGATTATCTCCTGAACCCGATTCTTTTGATCAGATATAGGCCAATAGCATAAAATAATAGTTCAAAACCATACACGGGTCTGTTATAGACCCGTGTATTAAAATAGAACTTACTCCAGAGATAAAAAATGTTCTTCATGCCGCCGTTGGGTTATCGAAGGGTGCCGCCCGGCGTCTATTTATGGCTTCGATCGTGGTGCAAATGGGCCGATGTGGACAATGGCATGCGGCGCAAGAGATAGGCTGGAATCGAGGTGAAGCTTCACTGCCGTTTGCCTCACGCTTTTCGTGCCTGGCCCAAAGCGTCCGCTGCAACCATGGCGTTCAGAACCTTCTCCGCCGTAATAATCCCCGCTTCATGATGGATGGCTTCTCCGGGAGCGCACGCCTTTTCAGCCGCCTTCATCAGCCTGTGGGGGGCAACGTCCTTCAAGCCAATAGCAGCCAGCGTGGTCGGCAAACCGATTTCCTCACAAAACGAGAAAACGGACGCAGATTCCGATGGCAAAGCGCCTTCAAGCTGTAACCCCGCCAAAACACCGAATGCGACTTTTTCGCCATGATAAAACGCGTGGGTTTCTTCCAGCGCTGTC
Source organism: Desulfobacteraceae bacterium RAAP-1 (assembly GCA_001443525.1). Lineage (GTDB taxonomy): Bacteria > Desulfobacterota > Desulfobacteria > Desulfobacterales > Desulfatirhabdiaceae > RAAP-1. The sequence goes on from LKPX01000022.1 coordinate 39,591, forward strand.
AGTCCGTTATGAATAGCATGGGCAGCCGCCAGGCCGGAACTTTCGAACCCGATGCCGCTTAACAGAATGTTGGCTTCGACAATGCGGTTTAAGGCCGGTGTGACGATATGTTTCTCTGCGGCGACCTTAGCGGCCGGGCCATACATCAGCAGCGTATCATAGCAGAGTCTGGCAAGATGAAGTCCGGTCATGGTGCTGTGTCCGCCGCACTCGTTTGCCGACTGGGTGCGGTCACAGGATCTGGCTTCAAACCATGTCGCCAGTGCATCTCCCATACCGGAAATCAAAAAGCGTATCGGCGCATCGGCGATGACACGGGTGTCAACCAGCACCACCTGCGGGTTCATTTTCTGATAATATACGGAATGGAAAACGCCATCCTCCGAGTAGATAATCGCGCAGCCGCTGCATGGCGCATCAGTAGAGGCAATGGTAGGAACGATAATCACTGGAATCCCGGATCGGTCGGCGGCGATTTTAGCCGTGTCGATAGCCTTTCCTCCTCCCATACCGACGAGTACTTCCACCTTCCTGTCGTGGATGATGTTGGATAGACGGGTCAGTTCCTTTTCGCAGCATTCGCCTTGAAATGGCTCAACTCCAATCGCGTTCGTACTCAATACATCGCTGTATTCGGCAAGAATTTTATCTTTGGCAGTTCGAGACGCCAATATCAGCCCGTTTTTGCCTAATAAATGGATCCAGTCAGGCAACTGCCCCACAATCCCTTCGCCCTGAATATATTTTCCGGGGAATACCGCTTTCAGGAACATTCTGTTGTTTCTCCTGTGTCATTCTGGTTCTTATTGTGATCGAAAGACCGGGATAATTCATGTTCCCTGTCCTTTTACCCTCTCAATATATTATAAATTTATTCTTGACAACCCATTTCTGGCGCTTTATCTATCCCCAAGAATATCATACGGAAACAGGTCGATTTTCATGAAATATCATTACCAGCAAACGCTGGTAATGATATGGACGGATGGTGCGCTTATTTGCCGCGTTGAAAGGATCATGCCGGATGGCGAAACAATCATTTGAAACAGCCTTGAAGCAATTGGAACAGATTGTGCGGGAACTTGAAGCCGGTGAGTTATCGCTTGAATCCGCCATGAAAAAATTTGAGGATGGTATTCAGTTGTCCAAATTCTGCTCACAGAAACTGGATGAGACGGAACAGCGGATTACCCTGCTGCTTCAGGAATCTTCCGGCACGGTGCAAGAGAGTTCTTTTCACGGTGTTTCAGACCCGTCTTCAGGCAGCGCCTCATGACGGCTGATATTACTTCGATTCGAAAATCCGTTCAGTTTGATTTATCATCATATTTGAGTGAAAAAAGCCGGCAGGTTCAGGATGCTCTGGACCATATTCTGAAGGCAATGCCACATCCGGACGCCCGCATCTGTGAAGCCATGCGATATGCGCTGATGTCCGGAGGAAAACGACTGCGGCCAGCGCTGTGCATAGCAGCCTGCGAAACCGTCGGAGGCCGCACGGCAGCAGCAATCCCCGCAGCTTGCGCCCTCGAAATGATTCACACCTATTCTCTGATTCATGACGATTTGCCGGCAATGGACAATGACACCCTCCGCCGGGGACGCCCTACATGCCACATAGCGTTCGATGAAGCGACCGCCATTCTGGCTGGAGATGCACTTCTGACAATGGCGTTTGAAACCTTGTCATCATCCGCCATTCGAGAAACGAACGATGCGGCTGTCTGGCTCGATGTCATTTCCATGATCTCGACGGCAGCAGGCGCCCGCGGCATGGTGGAGGGGCAAATGCGTGACATGCAGGCCGAACATCAGCCGTCGTTGTCGCTGGCGGAACTTGAAGCACTTCACAGGCTCAAAACCGGCGCGCTGATCGAAGCTTCTGTATGTTCCGGCGCACTGCTCGGACAGGGTTCACCGAAGCAGATAACCTGCCTTTGCGAGTATGCACAGAATGTCGGACTTGCCTTCCAGATTACGGATGACGTTCTGGATGTGGAAGGAGATCCCGCTATCATGGGGAAAAGTGCAGGCTCCGATCAATCCCGCTGCAAGTCCACCTACCCTTCCCTTTTGGGGCTTGTCGCATCCAAAGAGAAAGCGGCCGGTTTGATTGCTCACGCCGTTCAATTGCTGTCGCAATTCAACGAGACAGCAGACCCCTTGCGCGCCATTGCCGGATACATCATCATCCGAAACAGATAATGTCATTTTTGACGGCTTCGTAAAAAGTCCGCATGCTGCATTGCGCCGCATCCTTTATCATTGCAGCGTACCATAAGTACGTTTCATTCCTTGCAGATTTGCGCGCCTTGCCTGCGAACTTTTTACGAAGCCGTCCGAAAATCGACTTTTTACGATGATATCATTTTTAATGATGTTCTTTTGTCCACCATCGGTTCGCAATCAGTACCGCTATAGCCTGCGCACAAAGCATGATGGCTACACATCCGAGCCACCCGGCATGATTCCAGAGAAAACCGGGTATGACCGAACCGGCAAATCCGCCCAAATAGTAGAAAGAAATATAAAGACCCGCGGCAGAAGATTTGGCTTCATGGGCCGCCATGCCCACGTGGCTGGATGACGCGGACTGACAGACAAACACCCCGGATGCTTCAAGAGCCAGTCCGGCAATGATGACTGGCACAGAATGCACCAGCGTCAATATGATGCCGATTGCTGACATCCCCACAGCCCCTATCAATGCTTTTCGTTGACCGATGCGATCCATGATGTATCCGGCGGGAGGCGTAATCACCGCACCGATCAGATACACCACAAAAATGGATGCCAAGGCAGCCGGTCCAAGAAAAAACGGTTTGTCCGCCAGATAAAAGTTCACATAGGTAAATGTTCCGACCATACAAAAAAGGACATTAAACCCTACAGCATAGGTAGCCAGAAGCTGTGGGTTGCAAAGGTGCGTCAGCATGGACTGAAGGCCCTGAACAACATTACGTTGACGGATAAATCGGGTGGAACGGGGAAGAAGCCACCATATTACCAGAGCGCATGTGACCGTGATGGCGCCAAGGATGAGAAAAGGAGCGCGCCAACCATACCTGGCTGATGACAGACCGGCAATAAATCGCCCTGTAAAACCGCCTATGACAGTACCCGTAACATAGGTCGCCATGGTAGCTCCCACCGATTCCAATGGTGATTCTTCACAAATGTATGCCATGGTCACTGCTGGGATGCCAGCGGTGAAGAGCCCCTGAAAAAACCGCCAGATGATAAGCTGCCTTAAATTGACAGACGTACCTGCCAGAGCTGTAGGAATCGCCAGCCCCAGCATGGCGGCGACAATCACCCGTTTGCGCCCCAGCGCATCAGCCAAAAGACCGATCACAGGAGATGCGAACGCCATCGCCAGTACTGCAGCACTTACGGTAAGGCTTACCATCAGTTCGGAAGCATGAAAGAAATGCCGGAATTGGGGCAGCAACGGCTGAGTAACATAAAGATTAAAAAATGCGCCGGCACCTGTAATAAACAATGCGATATGAACATGAACCCGACGGACGCCCGGAATTTCCTCCAAAGGCTTTGACTCTGTTATGAAAGGATGTGGTTCCACGATGTTATTATATCCATTTTTGATGCCTTCGTAAAAAGTCGAATTTCGGACGCAACATGACATCAGTATCCAATAGCAGCCTGATATTCTCCGGAAGGCAACAGCCGCCAGTTATCCTGGCCTTTGAGTTCGAGTACGCGGCTGTGGTATTTTAAAATACTGCTGCGGTGTCCTACGCTGATGTAATGAATGCCGAGTTCTTTCAATTTTTCGTAAAGCCGGGCCTCGTTTTCCATATCCAGGGCGCTGGTGGCTTCATCCAGAACGGCGAATCCGGGCCGGTTGAGAAAAAGTCGCGCAAACGCCAGCCGCTGCTGCTCCCCCAGAGACAACACGTCGGCCCAGTCCAGCGTAACATCGAATCCGCCGACACGATCTACAAGCGCCTCAAGCTGCACGGTTTTCAGCATTTGCCTTAATTCCTCATCTGAACTTTCTCTTTTGAGCCGTGGATACAGCAACTGATCGCGCAGTGAACCGATGAGCATGTACGGTCGCTGCGGCAGAAAGAAGATGTCCGACAGCGCCGGACGTTTTACCGTTCCTTCCCCTCTTGTCCACAGCCCTGCGATGGCTCTCAGCAAAGAGCTTTTGCCGATCCCGCTCTCCCCTACGATCACCAGAGTCTCATTTTTGTCCAGATGCAGTGTCAGATCACCGAGCAGAAGACGATTGCCGTTTGGCGTCATCAGCGTCATGTGTTCCAGTGCAAACTGGTCTGAAGATTCCGACACAATTCCGGATACCTCCAACTGAGACGATGTGATAGCGTCGGTAAACGTTGAAAGCCGCTCGACGCCCGCAGCGAAATTGGTAATCTGCTCAATCTGGGAAACGATCAAAGACAAGGCCGCGTACACCTGGGTAAAGGCGAAATTGGCCTGCACCATGTCACCGTATTCGATTTTGCCTTTAAAATAGAGGGGAAACATGACCAAATACGGCAGCACGACAGGAAGATAGCTATAAGCCGTTGTAAAAAAAGATAAATTCCGCTGCCATCCGATCAACAGGCCGAAATTTTTCAGCACATTCCGAAATCGATCCGAAATGTGAGCCAGCTCCGGTTTCTCACCTTGATAGAAGGCGATGGACTCCGCATTATCTCTCACATGGATGAGCGAATACCGGAAATCCGCCTCATACCGGAGCTGATTGAAGTTCAGGCGCACCAGACGCCGCCCGATCAGCACCGTTAATATCGTTCCCACAATCGAATATCCCAGCACCACGCAGACCAGCAGCACCGATTTCGACCACAGAATCCCGGTAAACGAGATGATATCCATCACGGAACCAAGAATAATCAGCAGAAATGTCAGTGATGTTCTGGTAAAGGAGCGGATATCTTCCATAATCCGCTGATCCGGGTTGTCTATTTCCGAGTTCGTCTCAATGCCGTAATAGGCGCGGTTCTTGAAATAGTTGTCAACAAATGTTCCGGTCATCCATTCCCGCCAGCGCATGCCCAGATAGTTCTGTACATACCCATAGAAAGCCACGATTGGAATTCCGACCATAAAGCCGCAGAAATATACCGTGATGAACAGGTACGCCAGGTCCTGCTGTTTCTGAACCAGAGAGTTAGTGAAATAATTGCCGATATAGCTGAAAGCGACATTAATGCCGGTTACGGAAAGCGACAGCAGGAGAACAACGGCGAGCAGCATCCATGCCTGACGCCGTTGCCTCAGATGATGTCTGAGCAAGAAAAACACCACAGCCGGAATCGCCAGAACAGCCGCGACAACCATCCACGTCCCTGAATGGAATATCGTGGTCATGACGGATAAAAGCCCGCCGGCTATCTTGGTGGTCAGAACCGGAGCGACGGAATGTCCGACAAATACCATACCGGCAACGACAAAAAAAAGCAGGCCGAACAGAAAGGCCAGCAGCAGAACCATAAGCATCAACGTCAGAAAACCGCCGCCGCGGATTGCCGGGAAAAAATAGGGTTGAGCGATAGATACAAATCGTCTCCAGAGTGGAAATTGATCCTTTTTCATTGAAATTCCTTAATCTAATTCCATTTTGCTTTCAAAATGACATTCCAGTTCATTAATCATTATCTCGGAAACCATACTACAACGTGAAAGCGAACTCGTAAAGAGTCCAATATCAGATGACATCACAAAAAATTCAAGACCCGATAGCGCTGTGGATGGATATCTGAATTGACTTTAAACGGATTTGGTTTATAGTCATCCATCATGAAATCGTTCCAGTTGATTCTGCCCTATTTTCAGAAAAACCGCCTGATCATCACCGCGGGTATCGTCTGTTTGATCATTGTGGATTTTCTTCAGCTTGTCATTCCCCGCATCATCAAAAGCGTCATCGATGATCTGACGACTCTTGCCATTTCCCCCAAAGGTCTCTTGATCTACGCCGCCGATATCCTGCTCATTGCGGTTCTCATGGGAGGATTTCGCTACCTGTGGCGGCGCTGTCTGATCGGCATGTCGCGGGAGGTCGAGGAAGGACTCCGAAGCCGGCTGTTTTTTCATTTACAGACATTATCCGCCGCGTATTTTGATCAAACCAGAACCGGCGATCTCATGGCCCATGCCACCAACGACATTCAGCATGTCCGTATGGGCGTGGGCATGGGCATGGTGGCGCTGACTGACGCAATCATCATGGGGGCTGCGGCCATCGGATTCATGCTCTATATCCATGTCCGCATGACCCTGTATGTGCTCATTCCCATGCCGTTCATCGTATTCGGCACTCGGTTTTTCAGCAAAAAAATGCACCAGCGGTATCAGGACGTTCAGGCGGCATTTTCCGATCTTACAGAAGTAGTCCGCGAGCGATTCACCGGTATCCGGATGGTCAAGGCCCATCACACCGAAGCGTTGGAAACCCGGCGCGTGGAAACGATATCTCGTGAATACATCCGGCAGAATATCCGGCTGGTGAAAATCACCAGCTCCCTGTTTCCCATGATGATGTTTTTTTCAAATATCAGTCTGGTGCTTATTTTATTTCTGGGAGGCCGGAATACCATTCTCGGGAAGATTACTCCAGGAGACTTCGTGGCCTTCATCAGCTATCTGGGGCTGTTGACCTGGCCCATGATGGCGATGGGATGGGTAACGAATCTGATTCAACGCGGCAAAGCATCGCTGGATCGCATCGGCCGGATACTGGAAAGACTTCCGGATGTGACGGATTCAGCAGACGTTTCTACGGCCACACATCTGAAGCCAAACGGCTCTCTGACATTTGAAGATGTCTGTTTCGCCTATTCGCCTCACCAGGCGCCGGCGCTGGATGGTATCCATTTTACCGTTGCTGCGGGAAAATATCTGGGAATCGCCGGGCCTCCGGGCAGCGGCAAAACCACACTGCTGAATCTGATCCCCAGACTGTATGATGTCACCGGCGGCGCCATTTGTCTGAATCATCAAGATATCCGGAAGATACCGCTGACGGAACTGCGCTCCCGGATAGCGCTCATGCCTCAGGAGCCCTTTCTGTTCGCCGGCACCATCCGGGATAACATCACTTTCGGGGATCCGCGTTTTGACGAGACGGATGTGATTCGCGCCGTACAGCAGGCCGCTCTGTATGAAACCATTCAGTCGTTTCCGCACGGTTTCGATACGGTGGTCGGTGAAAAAGGGGTGATTCTCTCCGGCGGCCAGAAACAGCGGATCGCTCTGGCCCGGTGCCTGATTCAGTCTCCCGCCCTGCTCATTCTGGATGACCCCATCAGTCAGGTGGATAGCGAAACCGGCAACGCTATTCTGCAAACCCTGCACGCCACTGCCGGAAGCTGTATTCGGATCATCGTGTCTCACCGGCTGTCTGTTCTGAAATCCGCAGACATGATTATCGTGATGGATCAGGGACGAATTGCCGAATCCGGAACCCATGCGGAACTGATCGCCAGAGACGGCTATTACGCCGATACGCTGCGGCTTCAGGAAATTGAGGAGGAACTGGATGGATACGAACGCGGCGCTGTTTGAAGAACAAAAAATAGATCGCAGTCACGATGCAACGCTGCTGTGGCGGATTTATCCATATATCACTCCATACCGGATGCTGCTGCTGTTTTCCATTGTCATGGCAATGGCGATCACCGCTCTGGATCTGTCGCTGCCGTACATCACAAAAATCACGATTGACCGGTATATTGTTCCCAGAATCGATGCCCAGGCAGGCCAGGCGCCGGCATCTCGGGAGTTGTCCGTCAACACGTCGGATTCTGAAGTCGCCGAGATAATCCGCCGCTATCCGGCCTTGTTCACTGTTTCGGGAAATTCCGCCCGGATCGATTACGACCAACTGGAAAAACTGCCCTCCCATGATCTTGCCAGACTACGTCACCACGATCTTGCCGGCGTATCGCTGATGACGCTCATTTTTCTGGGGGTCGTCATCCTGGATTTTATCCTGAATTTTTGCCAGCAGGTGGTTATGGAAATTGCAGGCCAGAAAATCATGCACGACCTCCGCATGAAACTGTTCGCGCACATACAAACCCTGCCTGTCCGCTTTTTTAACCAGACCCCGGTAGCCAGGCTGGTTACCCGTACAACCAACGATATTCAGAACATGCAGGATATGTTCACCTCGGTTATTACGTTCGTGTTCAAAGATATGCTGCTGTTGGCCGGAATTGCTGTAATGCTGCTTCATATGAACTGGCAACTGGCGCTGGGAGCGTTTACCGTGCTGCCGGCGGTGGGCTATTTTTCCATCCATTACTCACGCCAGGCGCGGGAGGCGTTTCGCACTATCCGTGTAAAAACAGCTGAAATCAATACTCATTTTTCAGAAACCATCACTGGAATAAAGGTGGTTCAGTTATTCCGTCAGGAAGACAACAATTTCAAAAAATTCAAAAAACTCAATCATGAATATTATCTGGCCGGTATGCGCCAACTGCATGTGTTCGCCATATTCATGCCGGTTATCGAATTTTTAGGCATCACCGCGGTCGCTGTCGTTATCTACGAGGGCGGCGTTCGGGTGCTGGCGGATTCCATCACGATCGGCGCACTGGCAGCCTTTATTTCCTACCTCCGGATGTTTTTTCAACCTATCCGGGATATTGCCGAAAAATACAATATTCTGCAAAACGCCATGTCATCCGCAGAAAGACTGTTTCAGATATTAGACAATCCGGAAAAAGATGCACCGCTCACGCTTTCGGAAACCGGCAGGCCGGAATCCCTTCAGATACCTATTCGGTCTATCGAAGCCAAGGATGTCTCTTTTGCCTACCATTCCGGCGAGCCGGTTCTCCGGAATGTATCGTTCCGGCTGAATTCCGGAGAGACCCTGGCCGTGGTTGGCCCCACCGGATCGGGTAAAACCACGCTGATCCACCTGATCACCCGGTTTTACGATCCGGATACCGGTCAAATCCAAATCAACGGAACCGATATCCGCAAAATACCGCACGGACAGCTTCGTTCCCAACTATCACTGGTAACTCAGGATCCTTTCCTTTTTTCAGAGACTATCCGGGAAAACATTCTTCACGGCGTCAACCCCGTTACGGACAAGGAAATGGAAGCCATCCTGCAATCCGCCAACTGCACCGATATAGTCGCAAGACTTCCGCAGGGAGTGGACTCATTGCTGTCTGAAGGCGGTGCTTCCATTTCGAGCGGCGAACGCCAACTGATATCCATTGCCAGAGCCTTTGCCAGAAAGCCGGAGCTCATTATTCTCGATGAAGCCACCTCCTATATCGATTCCGGTACCGAGCAGAACATCCAGAAAGCCCTGATCAATCTGATGACAGGCCGCACCGCCATCATCATTGCACACCGGCTGTCCACCGCCCGGCTGGCAGATATGATTCTGGTCATGAAAAACGGCCGGATCGTCGAATCCGGAACCCATGAAGCGCTGATGTCTCAGAAAGGATTTTATTATAAATTAAATCAGATAGAAAGGGCTAGCCTATAACTTTTTAGAGAGAGACTGAATCAGCCTTTTCAAGATAAAAAATATCAATTAAACAAATTAACAGCTTCGTAAAAAGTCGAATTTCGGACGACCTCGTAAAATGTTCGCAGGCAAGGCGTGCAAATTCTGAGGAATGCAGCGTACTTTTGTCGTACGCTGCAATGACGAAGGATAGGGCACAATGCAGCATGCGGACTTTTGACGAAGCCGTCAACATTTCAATTATGAGCTACAGATTCAGTATAAGCATAATGCTTGACTTTCCATGTCAAGATAGTAAGAGTCACAGATCGAATTAAGGATGGTGCATTCTCTTTGGCTATATTTATCTAAAATATGGACAACAGCTTTGATGGCTATTCAGCCTTTTTGGGATTATTACGGTATCAGGAGCGGGCAGATGGCGGACAAACCTTCCTATGCGGAACTTGAAAGTAGAATCATCTCATTACAGATGGAAATCGAGAAACTGACGGAGAATGACAAAGGGATCATTCAGGCTCTCACCGAAGATTTTGAACTGCTTGCAGACCGCTCGCAAGATGCCATCTACCAGTTTGATATCGAATCCCGCACGTTTCCGTTTTTCAACAAGCTGTTCCTGGAACTTTACAGCATCGAGGAACACGGCGTAAAGATTTTATCACCCAAAAGCGTACTGGTGCATATTCATCCCGACGACCTGAACATGGTTCGAGCCGCTCAAAAGACATCGCTTCTGCATGAAAGCCATGGCGGAGAAATTGAATACCGTTTTCTGCATCCGGACGGCACAACGAGATGGATGCATGACAGATGGACGGTCCTGCACAACAACTCAGGGCAACCCACCACCATCGAGGGATTCATCAGGGACAACACACAGCGCAAACAAGCCGAGGAAGAAATCATGCGGGCCATGCGTAACGCATTGATCGGCAGCTACCTGGTTCAAAACGGAAAGTTTCGTTACGTCAACCGTGAATTCACCAGAATTACTTCCTACTCCGTCAATGAGCTGATGGGAACCGATCCCCTGATGATTGTCCATAAAGACTACCGCATCGCCGCCAGAAAAAGTGCGATCAGAATGCTGAAGGGAAAAGAAAGCACACCTTACGAATTCCGCATTATCGATCGAAACGGAAATACCAAATGGATTATGGAATCCGTTACCTCCATCCTGTATCAGGGGAACCGAGCGGTTCTGGGATATTTTATGGATATCACCAAGAACAAACAGGCGGAAGAAGACAGCAAAGAAAGAGAAAAACTAGAGGCAATTCTTGAACTGGCGGGAGCCGTAGGGCACGAGTTGAACAATCCCCTTCAAGTGGCGCTGACGTGCAGTCAAAAATTGAATATTCACGCTGCGGATAATCACCTCCAGGAGGAAATGCTCGGACTTCTTCGAAAAAATATCCAGAAGCTGGTGGAAATTTCCCGTAAATTCCAAAGCATTACCCAGTACGCCACCAAGGATTACGTAATGGGCAAAAAAATCTTTGACATCCATGCAGCTTCCAAAGAAAGCCCTCGATAACTCTATCCCCGATGCTCAGGCTTTCTATAATCCGGCAATCCGTCTATGAGGCATATATCGATACATCTCATAGACGGCATATTTGACGACTTCGTAAAAAGTCCGGATGCTGCGTTGCGCTGCATCCTTCGTCGTTGCGGCGTACCCAAAAGTACGCCTCACTCCTCAGGATTTGCGCGCCTTGCCTGCGAACTTTTTACAAAGCCGTCTGAATTTTGATTTATTAAAAGTCCATCAATATTTGATTTTTTAAAAATTCATCGATTTTAACATAATAAATTCTTTTGTGTTCGGGAGACAAGCTTCGAAATCCGGAATTCAAACTTCTGGCTCCTGACCCCTCAATATCATTTTTTGCTGTAGTCGTACCAGCCTTTGCCGCTTTTCTGCCCGTATTCCCCCCGGGCGAAATGTTCCACCACG
>LKPX01000023.1 GCA_001443525.1 Desulfobacteraceae bacterium RAAP-1
GCTGTGCCGCGATTCGACGTACTGAATGTACAGTCTCATCGCTGCTCGCTTGCTTTCGCGGTCTCAGTCCGAATGCTTGCTGGAATATCATTTTGAAAGCAAAATGGAATTATCATCCGACGGTTGTGAATGTCTTAAATTCGATGCAGGGAGAACGGTGTCATTTCTGTTGTCTGTCCTGCCGTCTTGAGCTTTTCTTCGCTGGAGATGACGGCCACTCCCTTACGAATCTGAGCAGGGTCCAGATATTTTCGGGATACCCGAAGGATATCTTCATGCGTAACGGCTAGAAGACGTTGCTTGAAACGACGTCTCACATCATCTGAAAGTCCTACAACCTTGCGGTAGAACGCTTTGCGAGCCGCTGGCCCCGGCGGGTCCGGGCGATCGATATCCGCGCAGACCTGAAGGATGCCTTCCTGAATGTCTTCAGCGGAATAATTGCCGGAAGCCATGAATTCCATAGCTCCTGTAAAGGCTTTAAGCGTTGAAACAATGTGCGGATCTCGATAAGACGCAAAACAGAACAGGCCGTCTTCCGGGGAATAAACCGCCATGCCGCCGTAGGCCCCGCCTTTTTCTCGCACTTCACGGTGCAGGTAGAGCGATCGGCTCATTTTGCTGATCAGCATCAGTACCGGGGCATCCGGATGCCCCATGCGGACTGTCTGAAACGACTGTGCCACAAAAGATACGGCTGATGATGTAGACCAGCCTTCATAAGGCAGAGCTGTATCCGGTTCTGCGGATGCCGGCGTCGCTCTGTGCTCTTGATCTTTCTGCAGTGCATTTTGTAATGCGTCCGGCCACCGGGACGTCTTTGAAAGCATTTGGGATTCTCCGATCAGCGCCAGTTTCAGGTTGTTTCCGGTAAAGAGAGCTGCGGCAATATCGCCGAGTTTTTGGGAAATTTCAGACAAGGTCGTGTCTGAAAGGTCATGAGTTAAATCCTGAATGGTTTTAAGCTGATGGATGCCGTGCCATAATTCGTTCAGACGGCTGGCGGACGAAAATCGCCGGGAAGCCAGCGACATCGCCAGCCGATGACCATTCTGGACAATCATCGATTCCATACCGGCTTGATATTCCTGCAGCAGCATTTTCAACCGGGACAGGTCCGAAAACCGGTATTGGGTTAACAGTTCCTGGAGAATTTCAAAGGCTGGGTCCACGTTCTCCGCCAGGCACTTGATGCCGATTGTGATCAGCGGCAGACATGCGCCGGTGTCATCAAAACGGGTTCTTGCAGCTGTTGAAAATCCGAGACCTCCGGTATAGCGGTCTATCCGCCTTGCCATCTCTGTATAATTGCGAAGCGTCGTGCCGGTTTTGGGAAGGGCATAACAGAAAAAAGGCGCCAGAGGAAGCAGCTTTTCGGAAAGAACGCTGGTTTGAAGCGCCGCAGACACATACACAATGCCGGAGGTAGGTTGATCGTAATACAGTACAGCAGGGCTGCTGCATGGCATTTCGGTGATTATCCGAATATCGGTCGGGATGTCCTGAACTGTCAGCGTGGGAAGACAGGATACATCTTCCAAACTTTCCTGCCGTGTCTGGAGCCGATTCGCCGTTATTGCCAGATTGTCCATATCTGGAGCCGACAAGGTAGCGGCGACGGACCGAAGCTTTTCGGTAATCCTGACGGTTTCTGTTTCCTCCAGTGCCGGATCCGGTTCAAGCGTCATTTGCACGCGATGCGGGTTATCGAGAAAATATTCCCGAATCTTCCGTTCCAGAAAGGGGCCTGCGTCAATCACTTTTTTCAGCGCATTCATATGCACATCCAGATTCAGGATTTCCACCGGATCTCCGGCGTGCAGCCAGGTTCCGAAAAAAGACAGCATCAGTTTCAGTCCATATGGATAGGGGGTGTTGGTCACCTCTTTTCGGTGAAACTCGATCTGATGAATGGCAGATTCAACAAGCTCCCGATCGATGCCGTTCTGCGCCAGTTTTTCAAGTGTCTCAAGCACAATAGCCTGAATCCTGTCGGCGTCTGAGGCGCTGATATCTTTCAACCCTGCAGCGAATAATGTGTCACGGCAGTCCGCATCATAACCGGAGCCGTCACTCAGAGAAGAGCCCAGTCCGGAATCCATCAGAGCCTTTCGCAGCGGAGATGCGGCGTTGGCAAGCAAAACCTCTCCCAGCAGGCTTAGCACCAGCACTTCATAGGTGTTTGTAATATCACAGGTCAGCCACGCGATGCAGGCTTGACTCTTCCGTGAGATGTCCTGATGTTTGTCTATAGGGTAACGATAGATGGCCTGCCGGGGCGTTTGCCACCGCGGCTGCGGCTGTACATCGGTATCAGGATCGATTCCGGTGAATCGGCTCAATACCCGATCCTGAATGTACTCAAGATGATCTTTAAGCGGAAGATTGCCATAAGTATAAAAGTATGCATTGCTGGGGTGATAGTGCCGACGATGGAATTTTTTCAGTTGTTCCCATGTCAGGCCAGGGATCACGGCAGGGTCTCCTCCGGAATTGAAACGGTAAGTGGTATCCGGATACAGTGCATTCAGGAGAGATCTGGACATTACCTGATCCGGAGATGACATGGCGCCTTTCATTTCGTTATATACAACGCCTTTATAGGCTAATGTCAGCGGATCCCGCGATTCAATTTCCAGACGATGTCCTTCCTGCATGAAACTCAGCTCATCCAGATTTGGAAAAAAAGCCGCATCCAGATAAACCCCCATCAGGTTATAATAATCCTTGGGTGTTTGCGTGGAAAAGGGATACATCGTCCAGTCCGATGCGGTAAAGGCATTCATGAAGGTGTTCAGGCTGCGTTTGAGCATTGAGAAGAATGGGTCCCGCACCGGATAGGAACTGGAGCCGCAGAGTACGGTATGTTCCAGTATATGGGCCACGCCGGTAGAGTCTCGCGGGACGGTTTTAAAAGCGACGCTGAAGGTGTTTTCCGCATCGTCGTTTTGAATATGAATATGTCTGGCACCGGTTTCCACATGCGTCAGTTCGTAAAAAATGCACCGCAGTTCTTCAAGCCTTACAACGCGCTGAACCGTATATCCCAGTAAAGTGTCGCCAGTCTGGATTGTAATGTCCACAGGATCTGTCATATGTATCATGGAAGGTTCCTTTATAAAAAAATAATCATACAACCATGAAACTATACTGCCTCTTTTAAATGAAGTTTTCAAATGAAAAAAAATACAGGGTAAAAAGAAACACGATAGCCTTGTAGAAAGTCGATTTTCGGGCTTTTTATGAAGCCGTCAAGGAAAAATAATTGGCTACTGACAATAAAATAGGCTATTATCAGCAAGTATAAATCGATTAACTAAACCCTTATCATTTTTGGAAGTGATCTTAAGGCAATGCAAAAAAAACTGATTATCAACGACACGGACTATGAAACCCGGGTAGCTCTCCTGGAAAATGGCACCATTGCGGAACTCTTTATCGAAAGACAGGATCACTCCGATATTACAGGAAATATCTATAAGGGCAGAGTGCAGAGGGTGCTGCCGGGAATGCAGGCTGCATTTGTGGACATTGGACTCAACCAGGCTGCTTTTATTTATGTGGATGATGTTTTGGGCTATCAGGACGTGGAGATTGAGCAGTTCATGCTGCATACCCATGAAGATGATGAAATTCCCGGTGAATCCAGTGCCGTTACCATGCTGGAACATACCGTCAGTCGAAAAGGAATGCATATTGAGGATATGATCAGCGAAGGCCAGGAAATACTGGTTCATGTGGCAAAATCCCCCCTGGGCACCAAGGGCGCAAGGGTAACCACCTATATCTCCCTGCCGGGCCGCTTTTTGGTGCTGATGCCGTATTCGGATCATATCGGCGTATCCCGAAGAATTGTGGATGAAACCGAGCGTACAAGACTCAGGGAAATCGTTTTATCTCTGAGAGATGACGCTTTTGGATATATTATCCGGACTGCCAGCGATGGTATCGAAGCTGAAAAACTGGCTGCGGAAATGGTGTTTCTGAAAAACCTGTGGCAGACCATTCTCAACAAATACAAAACAGCTTCAGCGCCGTCTTTGCTGCATAAGGAGCTGAACGTCAGCCTGAGAGCGGTCAGGGATCTGCTGACCCACGAAGCCGATTCGCTGATCATCGATTCCCGTCCGGTATATGATTCGGTGTTGTCGTTTTTGAATACGTTCATGCCGCGCATGAAAGATTCTGTGGAGCTTTATGATGGGCAGGAGCCGATATTTGACGCCTACAACCTGGAAGGTGATATTTCACGAGCGTTGAAACGCAAGGTATGGTTGAAATCAGGAGGTTACATCGTTATCGAACAGACCGAGGCCCTGGTGGCTATTGATGTCAATACCGGTAGATATGTCGGCAAGCATAATCTTGAAGAAACGATTCTGAAAACCAATCTGGATGCAGTCAAGGAAATCGCATATCAGCTCCGGCTCCGGGATATCGGCGGGATCATTATCATTGATTTTATCGACATGGAAAAAAAGGCGAATCAGGAGAAAGTCTATAACGCGCTTCTCGATGCACTCAAAAAAGACCGCAGCAAAACCCATGTGCTTCCCATCTCGGAGATGGGCCTCATCCAGATGACACGAAAACGGATCCGCAAACCGCTGAACCGGATTTTATGCGAGCCGTGTTTTTACTGCGAAGGAGAGGGATATCTCATGTCCCGCAATTCCATTTGCCACATGATTTACCGGGAGATTCTCAGGGAATATCGGACGGTGAACGGCATTCGGATCATCGTTCGCGTCAACCCGGAAATTGCGGAACTGTTGCATGGCGAAGAAAATTATCTAATATTTCAGCTTGAAAAAACCATCGGCAAACAGATCATGATATATCCCAACCCGCAGTTTCATCTGGAAGAATTCGACATTCTGGAAATTCACCAGGAATGATGGTCTTGTGAAAACTTTCCTGACCCGGAACAGGCAGCCAGGAAAGTTGGCAGGTATGATCAGACTTCTTCGATGGTGATGGCGCCAGCTTCACAGACTTCGATGCAGCTTTCGCATCCAAGGCATTCTTCCGCGTTCACCGGGGATGATTTTCCGTTGACCATTTCGTACACTTCGACAGGACAAACATCTACGCATTCTTCGCAACCTTCACATTTGTCTTCGTCAACAATGGGGTTAAAAGCCATTTAACAAGCCTCCTTTCATCGGGGAATTTAGGGTGAAAAAATTTCACCGAATTATGTCTTTCGGGCAAAGTCCATATATCAATTATTCGGGTGAGTCAAGCATTGAAATGAATTTTTCCCGAAAAAACGAGACTTTTCATATAAGTCTTCAATAATGGGCGTCGGCGTAGTTTACCCAGCCTCCGGCGCGTACTAGTTCGACATCGAAATGAGCAATGGAAAACGGAACTATATCTGTTTTTTCCTGGTTCTGGAAGATCAGTTTTCGATCTTCTATCTGGGCGGTTACGTGAGTCGGCGTTCCCGCATAGTCTTTAAAAATACCGTTCAGCACTTCCCGAGACAGTTCGATGGCCATCAAGCCACAGTTGAACATGTTCTGTCTGAAAATTCTGGCGAAGCTTTCGGCAATGACCAGATGAATTCCGTTAACCTCCAGAGCCCAGGGTGCATGTTCGCGCGAAGAACCACAGCCAAAATTGGCGCGGGTGACAATGACAGATTTACCGGTAATATCTGTTTTGAAGTTAAATCCTTCCAGGGAAATATCTTCCAGAAGATAAGGGCGAAGTGCGTCCCTGCTGTTTTCGGTTAAATATCTGGCCGGAATGATTTCATCTGTATTGATATCCGATCTGTCGAGAAAAAGAACCTGTCCGTTGAAGTTTTTCATAAATTGCTCTCATTTTCAGGGATATATGTTTAAGCTCCACCAATGGCCTTCAGGTTACAGGCCGGGATGGATCAGGGTTTATGAAACGACGGCGTGATGTATCCGGCGATAGCGGTATATGCGGCTGTTGCCGGACTCATCAGGTGGACCATTGCGCCCTTTCCCATGCGGCCGTTAAAATTGCGGTTGGTGGTGGAGGCGCAGACCTCGCCTTCCGCCATAACCCCGTTACTCATGCCGAGACATGCGCCACAGGTGGGGTTGGTCACGCAAAATCCGGCATCCATAAACGTCTGAATAATGCCCTCTTCAATAGCCTGACGAAAGATGGATGAAGTCGCCGGCGATACGACGCCGCGGATAGATTCACTGATTTTGCGGCCTTTCAGAATCCCGGCTGCAATCCGCAGGTCTTCCAGTCTGCCGTTGGTGCAGGAACCGATATATACCTGATCTACGGGCGTCCCCAGGAGCTCTTTCGCTGATTTGACCTGATCGGGTTTAAATCCGAACGTGGCTTGTGGTTCCAGACCGGAGACATCGTGTTCCAAGATGGCGTCATATACGGCGTCTTTATCCGGGAGATATACGGAAAAAGCTGCAAGGGCCTGATCCGGAGAACTGTATTCATGCTGAATGTGTTTCCAGAGATAGCGGACCGTGGTCATGTCCGGATAACAGATGCCGCATGTCGCGCCGGCTTCGACAGCCATATTGCACAGCGTCATCCGGGATTCCATACTCATGGCTTCAACAACAGGCCCTGAAAATTCGATGACCTTATGGGTGGCGCCGTCAACGCCGATGCGACCGATGACGGACAGAATGACATCCTTGGCATAAACGCCAGCCGGGAGTTGTCCTGTGATTTGAATCTTTATGGAATGGGGGTAATGGAATGCACAAACGCCCTTCAGTATGCCGACTTCAAGGTCTGTGGTGCCGACACCCGCGGCAAAGGCGCCGAAGGCCCCATGAGTGCAAGTGTGCGAATCTCCCATGATGATGGTGTAGCCGGGTCTGACAAAGCCTTTTTCCGGAAAAAGCGCATGACAGATGCCATTGCGGCCGATATCGAAAAAATCCTGAATGTTATGACGTCTTGCCCAGCTCCTGAGGATTTTTCCCTGAAGTGCGGTTTTAGAATCCTTGGCCGGTGAAACGTGGTCAATGACAACCTTGATCTTTGAAGCATCAAACACGCGGTCTTTGCCGCGGGCGATTAAATCGTTGATGGCGATAGGGGTGGTGATTTCATGGCAGAATACTGCGTCCAGCCGGATAATATGGACATCATCCAGAGGGGCGCCCACCCGGTGAGTATCAAAAATTTTTTCAGCAACAGTTTTTCCCACGCGTGTTTTCTCCGGTATAGGGTTGATGAGGAGGCTTAATCTGTGTCTGTCTTCAATACCGCCAGAAAGGCAGATTGGGGAATCATGACTTTTCCCACCATTTTCATGCGTTTTTTTCCTTTTTTTTGCTTTTCAAGGAGCTTTCGTTTTCGGGAAATATCACCGCCGTAACATTTCGCGGTCACATCTTTCCGAAACGCCGATACCGTCGTTCTGGCGATAATCGTGCCTCCGATAGCGCCTTGAATGGCAATTTTATACATTTGCTTGGGAATTTCATCCTTCAGTTTCTCACAGGCAATTCGAGCTCTTTCTACGGACCTGTCTTTATGGACGAGCTGAGAGAGTGCGTCCACCCGTTCACCATTGATCAGAATATCCATCTTGACCAGCTGCGTTTCCCTGAAATCGATCAGTTCGTAGTCAAAAGAGCCGTATCCCTGGGTAATGGATTTCAGTTTGTCGTAAAAGTCGTAAACAACTTCCGACAGGGGAAGTTCGAAGAACATCTCCAACCGGTTATTGGTTAAATATTGATAGTTGGTGTTGACGCCGCGGCGATCCAGACACAGCTTCATGACAGCGCCCATGTATTTGTCCGGAATGATGATGGTGGCGCGGATGTAAGGCTCTCGCGTCAGTTCGATGGTTGTTGGATCCGGATACAGTGCGGGATTGTCGATGATCTGTGTGCTGCCGTCTTTCATGACGAGCTGGTATTGCACCGAAGGTGCGGTCAGGATGATAGAAAGGTCAAATTCACGTTCCAGTCGCTCTTGAACGACTTCCAGATGCAGCAATCCCAGGAAACCGCAGCGAAAGCCAAAGCCCAGCGCGGCGGACGCATCCTTTTCATATACCAGAGAGGCGTCGTTTAACTGCAATTTTTCAAGCCCATCGGCCAGCTCGGCGTAATTATCCGCCGCCACCGGATATAACGAAGAAAAAACGACCGGTTTGGCTAATTTGAATCCTGGCGTGGCGCTGTCGCAGGGATTGTCGGCATGGGTAATTGTATCGCCGCAGCGGGTGTCGCTGACGGTTTTAATGCCGGCGATCAGATAGCCGACCTGTCCTGCGGACAGCTGCGGCTGGGGAATTCGCTTGATCTGGAAAACGCCGACTTCTTCCACCTTGTGCCGGGCGCCGTTTGACAGGAACATAATGGTATCGCCGGCCCGGAGCGTTCCTTGAAACACTCGGAAGTGTACGATGGTTCCCCGGTACGCATCGTAGTGGCTGTCGAAAATGAGGGCTTTTAGCGGCAGGCCTGGATCTCCGGTCGGTGACGGCAGAATCGAGACAATGGCTTCCAGCACTTCCTGAATGCCAATGCCATCTTTGGCGGAAGTTAAAATCGCCTTGTCCGGATCCAGCCCAAGATCGGACTCGATTTGCTTCTTGACCCGATCGATATCTGCAGACGGCAGATCAATTTTATTAATGACAGGAATGATTTCAAGATCATGTTCCATTGCCAGATACAGATTGGCGATCGTTTGCGCTTCCACTCCCTGGCTGGCATCCACCAGCAGCAATGCTCCTTCACAGGAAGCCAGGGCGCGAGATACTTCATAGGTGAAATCCACGTGTCCCGGAGTGTCAATCAGGTTGAGGGAATAGGTCTGACCGTTTTGAGCGGTATAGGGGAGACAGATGGTCTGACTTTTAATGGTAATGCCGCGTTCGCGTTCGATATCCATGGAATCTAGAATCTGATCCTTGAAATCGCGATCCGCCACGACATGGGTAGCTTGGATCAACCGGTCTGACAGCGTGGATTTCCCATGATCAATATGCGCGATAATGCTGAAATTTCTTATGGAGCTGATGGTATTCATGCGTTATTTAAATTCTCTGCAGCCTGTCAAAAAGTCAGTTGACACCTGTAAGTAATAAGGTTAATTTTACAAGCATAAAACATTCCCTTCTAACAAATTATTTGGAACAATGTCAACAACGGCCAATGACGTGTCAATGAGGCCGCCGTTGTTTCGTTTTGATGAAACTGCTGACAGCGTCATTCCGATCCCCTGGATTATTCTGAATTTTAATCAGGCGGTGATATGAAGATACAAACGTTGATCGTTGAAGATGATCCAACAGTTCGGCAATCGATGGCAGAGTTCATGGGAATGGCCGGTTTTGAGTGCAGTACGGCGTCCAGCGCTGAAGAAGCACTCGTTTTGCTGAAGACGCTGAATACTCAGTTGGTGATTACCGATATCATGATGCCGGGGATGAACGGTCTGGAACTGACGGATGCGATCAAAAAGGATTATGACATCGATGTGATTGTCATGACCGGTTATAGCGGCCATTATTCGTACGAAGAAGCGATCGGCAAAGGCGCCAGCGATTTTGTCTTTAAGCCCATCCGGTTTCAGGAGCTGCTGTTGAGGGTCCGACGCGTGCTGCGTGAGCGGGAATTCCGCCTGGAGCGCGACCGCATGATGGCGGAGTTTCAGCATCTGGCTATCACTGACAACCTGACGCAACTGTACAATTCAAGGCACTTTTATTCGCAATTGAAAATGGAAATGGAACGAGCTAACCGGTATGCACACTACCTGTCGTTGATGCTGCTTGATATTGATTTTTTTAAAAATTACAACGATACTTACGGCCACATAGAAGGCGATGTGGTGTTGGGAACTATTGGCCGGACGATTAAAGCGTGCCTGAGGGCCATGGACACCGCTTACCGGTATGGGGGAGAGGAGTTTACTGTCATTTTGCCCTATACTGCGGGCGAGGAGGCGGTAACAGTTGCAGAAAGAATCCGGACTACCATTGGAGAGGTGACGTTTTCGCCGGTTTCGGGCCAGAAATTAAATGTGACGCTGAGCGTTGGTGTTACGGAATATGCGCTGGGCGAAAACGAAATGCATTTTGTTACCAGAGCGGATAAAGCCATGTACGTATCTAAAAAAAACGGCCGCAATTGCGTATCATTTCTTTTGCCGCCATCTGAAGTATGATTTTCCATGGAATATTCTCTGTTGTGCATTAATGAGGTGCTGCCAGACTTGCCATTGGATATTCAACAGAAGTATCTGGCCCAGATCCGTGACCTTTACCGCCAGGAAGGGTGGTGGTCCGATCAACTGGATACGCTGGAACGGCTGGTGCGTATCATTTCAGGAAGTTGCTACTTTGTCATTGCCATAAATACCCTGGTTGGAGTTTTAGGTATGGGCAGGGCTATCTGTGACGGTGTCAGTGATGCCTATCTCCAGGACATAACAGTAAGGCCCGAATATAGGAAACAGGGAGTCGCATCTCACATTGTCGCAACTCTCATAAGCCGTTTGGAGGCAAAGGGAATGATCTGGATTGGCCTTATTGCCAAAGACGGCGCGGTTGATTTATATCGCCATCAGGGATTTTCCGAAATGCGTGAAGCCACCCCCATGTTGAAAATCAAAACCTGACGGCTTCGTAAAAAAATCTGCATTACGTTGCGTTGCATCCTTCGTCCGTTGCAGCCTCACTTCTCAGGGTTTGCGCGCTTTGCCTGCGAACAGGCGTTTTAAATATTGATACGAAGCCGTCTGAAACCTGAAAGAATATATCTGCTATTATGAAACTGCAATTGTTAACACCCAAAGATTATTTATTGTTCAAGCCCTTTTTTGAAAACCAGAGATACCGGCTTTGTATATATTCCCTGCCATCGCTGATTTCCTGGAGCAATGACGCATATCAGCCTTATGCGGCGGTATATCAGGACGCATTGATTCTTGCTGCGGATTTTTATCGGGATACGCAAAAACGTCATCTCATTCTTCCTGTGTCTCCCCATTCACAGTTTACCCCCGAAATGCTGTACGCACTTGCGGAAGAGCTGGGATATCCGTCCTATTGGTTTGTCACTGAAGATTATCTTCAGCAGTATGCGTTGGATCATCTGGAATCATTGTTTACCATCCGTGAGCAGGAAGAATATGAGGATTACATTTATCGGACGTCAGATTTGACTGAACTGCCAGGCAATAAATACTCAAAAAAAAGAAATTTGGTTCATCAGTTTGTGAAAGAATATGTTTCTGCGGGCCGAGTGAGTGTGGAGCCAATCACTTCGGAATCGGCGGCTGAATGTATTCATTTTCTGGATGAATGGTGCAAAGAACGTCAATGTGACAAGAATGAATATGATGAACTGGCATGCGAGCGTCAGGCTGCCTTGAATACGATTCACCATGTCGAAATGTTTGCTGTGAAGGGAATTCTGCTGCGAATTGATGGAAATGTCAGCGCGTTTGGCATTGGCGCTTGTCTGACGGACGATATCGGTGTACTGCATTTTGAAAAAGCTTTTTCGAGATATAAGGGTTTGTATCAATACTTTGATAATCAGTGCGCTCGTCTGCTGTTTGAGGGATATTCGTTCATCAATAAGGAAAGTGACATGGGTGTTCCCGGGCTTGCCAAAGCCAAGCAGTCTTACCATCCGGCCATGAGAGTAAAATCATATGAACTGGTTTTGAGAAAATGAGATATGATGTGTCAGATTGTGCGGCGCAGAGGACGGCCTGATGATTGTGATGTCGGTCGAATAATTCTAAGCTGACGCCGATTGCGACGCCACTGTTCGAGCTCGCTAAGCTGTTTGGAAAGGTCTATACATTCAAATCGGAAGCTCCGCACATCCGCATTTTTTCTAGGATCGATTCTCTCCGCAAAATATCGAAAAATAACCTCTCTTTTGTCTTTTGCCAGGGTATGAAGCATATCTCCCAGTTCAGACGCAATTCGATAGTAGTCACCGACATCTACCGGCTCACTGTTGATGATATTCAACAATTTTTTTATCTCCTGGTATGTGTCAGCATTCCGGAAAACAGCCTCTTCCGAGATCATAAGGCCGTCAAGCCATTTTTGCTGGAGGTCTGCAATCGTTAAATGGACATTGGGTTTCATGAAATTACCGTAACAGTTATAGAAAACATAAATTATAACCACTCAAAGTATATCTTGAAAACTTATATCAGAATGGAAAAATGCCGTCAAATTCCAAGTTCTCGTGATGATTAGTAGCAAAGCATAATATATATGGTATAAATTTATTAAAGTAACTTAAAAAAATGAATATAAGTAATTTAAAAAAAATAATAATATTGTGATAGAAATTTATTCAGAAACAGAACCACGTTACCAGAGAAATAACATAAAAAATTTTAAATATAACAATCTAATAATATATGTTATTATTAATGTTATAGCGGGTGGAGAAATAGTATGTTTTAAACGCTGCACAGCCTGTAAAGAACATGTGTTTATTAAAATTGTGACGATCATTTGCTCTTGACATGATGGCCGGCACAGTGTAAACGGACACAACTTGTTATTCAGAAATCTTCTTCCAAACAAACAGAGGCGAGAAACTCATGCAGTTTGACTGGTTGAATTTTGCAATTTTACTTTTCCTGTTTGCCGGACTGGCGTTCGGCGGTCTTCCCCTTATCCTTTCTGTTTTTTTATATCCCAAAAACAAAGCTCAGGAATTATCACTTTCATATGAATGCGGTATTAATCCGTTGGGATCGGCGCGTGTGAATTTTGGTATCAACTATTATTTTTATGCGCTGCTATTCATAGCTTTCGACGTGGACGTTCTGTACCTGTTTCCGGTATCCGTCATCTATATCAATACCCCTGGCTGGACGCTTTTCTGGGAACTTGTGGTGTTTGTGGGTGTTCTGGGGCTGGCGGTTATTTATTTCTGGCGTAAAGGAGTGTTTACATGGCCGAGAAGGATATCCTTCTGAGACAGGCTTCGGTGGAAACGGATCCGCCGCTGATTCAGATTCAGCCGGTTCAGCAGATTGTGGACTTATGTCGGGCGATGTCTTTATGGCCCATGACGTTTGGCATAGCGTGTTGCGCCATAGAGATGATGGCAGTGGGTATGGCGCGATTTGATATTTCCAGGTTTGGTGCGGAAGTATTCAGGCCTTCTCCGCGGCAGTCAGATTTGATGATAGTGGCGGGAACGGTCACAAAGAAAATGGCGCCCACGTTGGTGCGTCTCTATGAACAGATGCCAGCGCCCAAATGGGTCATGGCACTGGGGAACTGCGCCATATCCGGCGGTCCGTTCAAGTTCGAGGGGCAATATGGAATTATAGAAGGGGTGGACCATCTTGTTCCTGTGGATGTTTATGTGCCTGGCTGTCCGCCGAGGCCGGAAGGACTGCTGGAGGGGCTTTTTGAGATTCAGAAGAAAATGACTGGCCGGCGTTGGTGGCCAGAACCCAAAGAACATAAGCGGATATGAAAACACAAGATAAACGACATTCAATTCCGGAAGTCCTGTCCGAACTTGAAACCCTTGGACTGGCAGGTTCAGATTATATGCGGACCGGGTGTTGCGGTGGGATTTTTATTGATTCTGAAAAGTTGCTTGAAGTGGTGGAGCGGCTTTATGGAAACGGATATATCCTTGAGGATATTTCAGGGGTTGATGTTCTGGAGGGAATCCTGGTTGTCTATCATTTTGACAGACTGGACAGGTCAGAGCGCATTACGGTTCGTGTGCTGACATCCCACGAGGCGCCGATTGTTC
Organism: Desulfobacteraceae bacterium RAAP-1; assembly: GCA_001443525.1. Lineage (GTDB taxonomy): Bacteria > Desulfobacterota > Desulfobacteria > Desulfobacterales > Desulfatirhabdiaceae > RAAP-1. The sequence goes on from LKPX01000023.1 coordinate 13,743, forward strand.
CTTCAATAGTTGCCATATACAGTGGGGCGGACTGGCATGAGCGTGAGTGCTATGATTTTTTTGGAGTGATATTTGATGGCCATCCGAATCTGAAACCACTGTTGCTTCCCGATGATCTGGGAGTGCATCCGTTAATCAAAGAAAATAATCGCCAGTCGTTATATGCGTTGCTGCCATTTGATCAGATGGTTTTCAGCGATGTTTTGTAATCACTGGTAAGATAGCGAATGGCGGAAGTGATGTGCTTCCGTGATTCCATAAAGTGTATTCCGTCATAAAAGCGGGGAAAAGACAGGGGACAAGCGTGTTGCGAGGAGCGGTCGCGAACGTTGTGATGCAATGCGTTGTTTTTGAAAACTTCATTGTGACCGGCAGGTTTTATCCGTTATAAATTTTCGGACTGCTAACATCGCGAAAAAAGGCATACCCGGAAGGATCCCATGAAGAATAAGTACGCAATTATCCAAGATAAGGAACGCTGTATCGGCTGTCTGAGCTGTGAAGTCTATTGTCTGCAGAACAAGCAGCTTTCACCGGGCCCTCGGCTCTGTGAAATAGTTGTGTTGGGTAAACAACTACAGACCGGAATACCTCGTGAATCTTATGTTTACATGTCCTGTTTCCATTGTGAGAATCCGGCTTGCGTGGCTGCATGTCCAACAGGAGCTATGCAGAAGCGTGAGTCCGACGGAATCGTATTTGTAGATTTCGATCGTTGTATCGGATGTAAGGCGTGTATGGTGGCATGTCCGTGGGGAGCCGTTCAGTGGAATCCTGAAGCTCAGAAGGTCGTTAAATGTGATTATTGTAAAGACCGGGTGGATCAGGGCTTGAAGCCGGCCTGTGTGACTGTTTGCACGACGGGGTGTCTCAGTTTCAGGGAACTGGATGGGGCTGATACAGATACGGATTGATGGGTGTTGAAGTCAATCAATGGCCATGGGTATGGCGCGATCATGAAAATGGCCCGTGGAGGGATTACCATCAAGTTTAAGGAGGAATGAATGTCGGGGACAGCGTGTGTGTGCCAGGAGATTGAGTGCAGGGAAATCGAGATTGACTACAATCAACTGGATAAGATCATTCGTGATGATTATGGTGGAAACAAAGAGACCATGATTATGATGATGCAGGCAATACAGCGAGTGTACCGCTTTTTACCGGAAGCCGCCTTGAAGTATTTGTCCCAGGTGATAGACGTTCCTCTTACTAAAATTTATGAAGTGGCGACATTTTATGCGTCTTTCAGCCTTGAACCCAAAGGCAAGCATATTCTCACCATCTGTACAGGAACTGCATGTCATCTGAGAGGCAGTGGCGGCATGGTCAGACATATTGCGGAACGCATGGGAATAGAGCCGGGAAAAACAACTCAGGATTTGAAATTGACACTGGAAACAGTTAACTGCGTCGGTGCATGTGCTGTAGCTCCGGTTGCGGTTATGGACGAGAAATATTACCCCAAGGCAACTATAGCCACGCTGAACGATTTCATGGATCGTCTGGATGCGGAATAAGGGAATGAAGATATGATCGAAGCAACTCAAACCGCACTTACCCCCTCCGAAGTGACAAAAATAATGAGTACAGAAGCTCTGGCGGAATATCGTCAGAAACTTCAGGCCCAGTATGACCCGAACGCACCGATGATATATGTTTGTTGTGGCACTGGCTGCCAGGCAGCCGGCAGTGTTGATGTTGTAGAAAAATTCAGGGAGATACTTGTCGGATCCGCTTGGGATGGAAAAGTGGTGCCGATGATCAAGCCTACGGGGTGTCATGGTTTTTGTTCACGAGGGCCGCTGGTGATCATTGAACCTCAGGATATCTTCTATCAGAGGGTGACGGTCAATGATGTTCAGGAGATCGTCGAAAAAACAGTACTCAATAATGAACTTATCAAACGCCTTCAGTACAAGTCCGCCGGCGCCAAGGAAAGTATCACCAAAGCCAGCGAGATTCCCTATTATGCCAAGCAGACACGGCTGGTGTTAAAAAACATCGGCAGAGTCAACCCGACGGAAATTGGTGATTCCATTATCCGGAATGGATATGCGGCGCTGGCGAAAGCGCTGACCCAGATGACGCCCCAGCAGGTGATTGACGAGGTGAGTAGTTCCAAGCTCAGAGGGCGTGGGGGCGCTGGTTTTCCTACAGGGCTGAAATGGGAGTCCTGTGCAAAGCAGGAGGGGCTTAGGTATGTCATTTGCAATGCGGATGAAGGCGATCCCGGTGCGTTTATGGACAGATCACTGCTTGAGGGTGATCCGCACAGCGTCCTGGAAGGCATGGCTATCTGCGCTTATGCAGTAGGGTCACACCGTGGGTATATGTATGTACGCGCGGAGTATCCTCTGGCTGTTAAAACGCTGACGACAGCCATACGTCAGGCTGAGGCCTTGGGGCTTCTCGGAAAAAATATCATGGGTACCGGCTTTGATTTCGAGGTAACGATATCCACGGGCGCCGGGGCATTTATATGTGGTGAATCATCGGCGCTGATGGCGTCTCTTGAAGGTAAGGTGGGCAGACCAAGACCCAAGTACATCCGATCGGTAGAGAAAGGGTTTCGTGACAGTCCTTCCAACCTCAACAATGTGGAGACATATGCCAACATTCCATCCATTATAGCCAATGGCGGAAATTGGTATAAATCATATGGTACAGAGAGGTCGTCCGGCACCAAGGTATTCGCCTTGACGGGAAATGTGTTTAACATCGGGCTGGTGGAAGTTCCGATGGGGATTTCGCTGATGGAAATAGTGTTTGGTATTGGAGGCGGTGTCCCGAACAAACGTGCGCTAAAAGGTGTCCAGACAGGTGGCCCCTCTGGCGGGTGTATTCCGATTCCTCATAAGATCCCTGATATCAATGTGGGGTATGGCAAACTGGCCGAAGTGGGTTCTATCATGGGCTCTGGCGGCATGATTGTCATGGATGAGGATACCTGTATGGTAGAGGTTGCCAGATACTTTGTCAATTTCCTGGTTGAGGAGTCCTGTGGCCAGTGTACGCCTTGTCGGGAAGGTTTGACACGCATGAAGGAGATTCTGGATAGAATCACCCAGGGGGATGGCAGGGAAGGAGATATCGAACTTCTAGAGGAAATTGGAAAATTTACCAATAATTTCTCCCTCTGCGGCCTGGGAACATCCGCTGCCAATCCGGTGTTATCTACAATCCGCTATTTCAGGGAAGAGTATGAAGCCCACATTCGGGATAAGAAATGTCCTGCAGGCGTGTGCAAAAAGTTATTTCATTACGAAATTGACCCTGATATCTGTACAGGATGCGGCTTGTGTAAATCAAAATGCCCGGTAAAGGCTATCAGTGGAGAGAAGAAGAAAGTACATGTGATAGATCAGTCTCTGTGTATGAAATGTATGGAGTGTTACAAGAACTGTAAATTCAGAAGCGTCAAGATTATGTGATAACCCGCAGTTGTGGTTCATCATACATCACACGCTAAAGGACAACCCTATGAGAGTCCTCAATATTATATTGAACGGTAAGGCGGTTACCGCCAGAGAAGGTCAGACAATTCTCGAACTGGCGCAGGAAAATGGCGTCTTCATTCCGACACTTTGTCATAGTCCTGCGCTAGAGCCTGCAGCCATGTGTCGTTTGTGTACAGTACAAGTTATCGAAGGCGGCAGAGCTAAATTTGTAACAGCTTGTAATTTCCCGCTGCGTCGTGATGCCGAAATCCGTACAGATTCTCCTGAAGTTCGCCATGGTCGAAAACTGATTATCGAACTATTGATGGCCAGGTGTCCGTCATCGCCCGAGTTACAGAGATTAGCGGTAGAATATGAGGCTGATTTAACAAGATTTTCCTCTCTCAATGACGATTGTGTGGTCTGTGGTCTGTGTACGCGTGCCTGTGAGGCTGTAACCGGAAAGACATTGTCTTTAGCCGGAAGAGGAACAGCGATCCATGTCAGCACGGCGTTCGCCAAAATATCTGATTTCTGTATCGGGTGCGGCGCGTGTGTTCAAATATGCCCGGTTCAAAAAATTTCCATGGAGGATGTAGATGGTGAACGTCATATCCTCCTGCATGGAAAAATCGTGTCGCAGGTTAAGCTGCCACGATGCAAATCTTGCGGAAAGTATTTTGGCCCTGTGATTGATTTGGAAAAAGTCATGGATCGAATGGGAGAACATTTGATTCCACCACCTAATGCCGATACTTGCCCGGAGTGTTCTCGACATAATCTGGCTGTTAAACTGGGAAAACGATATTTTGAACAATATGGCGTTTTCAGGGAAGAAGGTCAGGCCGATGCAGGATAAATCATCCTTTAATCTCGACGGCGATTATTACAGCTCGAAGTTTGCTGAGCAGCGTAAAGGTGAAGGCGATACGCTGATTCTGAACCTGGGGCCTCAGCATCCTTCCACTCATGGTGTACTCAGAGTGATGGTGGAGCTGGATGGTGAATATGTCAGGCGGGCTGAACCCGTTTTGGGTTATATTCACAGGATGCACGAAAAGATGGGTGAAGTGAAGACCTATGTGCAGTATCTGCCGAATATGGGCAGGGTGGATTATCTGCATGCGCTTGCATGGAACTGGGCATATGTAGGTGCGGTTGAAAGGTTGATGGGTATTGAAGTGCCGCCACGCGCCGAGTACATCAGGGTCATTACCTGTGAGCTGAACCGTATATGCTCTCATCTTTTGTGGTGGGGGGCTTATGTCCTCGATCTTGGAGGGTTTACCCCGATTCTGTACGCATTCGATGACCGTGAAAATATCATGGATATCCTTCAAATGGTGACCGGTTCGCGCCTGACATACTGCTATTACCGGTTTGGCGGTGTTTCATCCGATATCACCAGTGAATTTATTGCGCAAACCCGGGCATTTGTTGATCGATTTAGAAAACGTATCCCTATGTATCACGATCTGGTGACAGGTAATATGATACTGCGCGGAAGATGCGAGGATATCGGGGTTATTTCTCTTGAAATGGCGAAGCGTTATGGCGCAACCGGACCGGTTCTTAGAGGCACTGGCCTTCCCTATGATGTCCGTCGCGCGGAACCTTATTCCGTTTATAACCAGATAGATTTCGATATTCCGGTTTCAGAAGCGGGGGACGCAATGGCGCGTTATGATGTGCGTCTTGCCGAACTTGAACAGAGTCTTCGTATCATCGAACAGGCGCTGCAACAGTTGCCGGATGGGCCTTACATCAGTGCCGATGTTCCCGAAAGAATCGTGCCTCCCAAAGGCGAGGTGTATTTTGCAGTTGAGGGCGCACGTGGGAAAATTGGGGTTTATCTGATCAGTGATGGCAGTGACAAGCCGTATCGTATCAAGCTGAGAGCTCCAGGCTATTCCAATCTTCATGTATTTGCCGAACTGGCGCAGGGAACGATTCTAGCGGATGCTATTTCCATACTGGGAAGTTTAGACCTTGTAATTCCGGAGATTGACAGATGACGCAGATTCTTCAATATTTGGTAATGCCTCTGGTGCATATTGTGGTGGCTCTGGCAGCGATACTCACATTTATTGCGCTCAATGGCCTGATTCTGGTCTATGTCGAACGAAAGGTTGCGGGTTTCATTCAAAGACGTCCAGGACCCTATGAAGTGGGGCCTCAGGGGTTGTTGCAACCTCTGGCGGATGCTCTGAAGCTGATGGCCAAACAGCTTGTCATGCCGAGGGGCGCGGACAGCATTCTGTTCTGGGCAGCGCCGCTTTTGTCGTTTACTCCGGTTGCCATCTGCCTGATGCCTATACCGTTTGGCCCGAATCTGACCGGATGGAATGTCAATCTGGGGATATTGCTGGTGCTGGCTTTTTCAGGGCTCAATGTGCTGGCGTTGTGTCTTGCGGGCTGGAGTTCCAACAATAAATATTCGCTGTTAGGCGCTGCCCGGGCAGTAGCTCAGTCAGTCGCTTATGAAATTCCTCTGCTCCTGTCGGTTCTATGTATCGCTTTTACAACGGGTTCTCTGAATTTTGCCGATGTGACGGCTTCTCAGTCACATGGTTTGTTTTCATGGAATATTTTTGTACAACCACTGGCGTTTCTGATATTTTTTATTGCCGCTCTGGCTGAAACCAATCGTGCTCCGTTTGATTTGCCTGAAGCTGAAAGCGAGCTAACCGCCGGGTTTCATACGGAGTATTCAGGAATGGGATTCGGTCTGTTTTTTCTGGCAGAATATTCTTATATGATTGTGGTAAGTGCTGTCGGATCGGTATTGTTCCTGGGGGGATGGAATGGCCCGTTTTTGTCAGGGCACTGGTGGATGCTGGGTAAGATTTACGCACTGATACTGGTTATGATGTGGTTTCGATGGACATATCCCAGAGTTCGTTTTGATCAGCTTCTGAACATATGCTGGAAATGGCTGATTCCGCTGTCTCTGATGAATTTGCTCGGAACTGCTTTGATCATTAACCTTGTGAGGTAGGATGACAACGATTCGCAAAACGCTGAATGGACTGTGGAGTCTGATTGTCGGCCTGAAAGTCACGGGAAAAGAGTTTTGTAAGCCATGGCTTACAGTGCATTATCCCAGGCAGGAAGTCAATAACCTGAATACTTATCGCGGGCATATCGAACTGGTATCGCTTTCAGACGATCCAGGAAAACCCAAGTGTGTTGTGTGCAGGAGATGTGAGGAAATTTGCCCATCAGACTGTATTCGTATCGAAATGCACACGCCAGAAGAAAGCCATTTGCCTGATCGTCCGCTCATGCTGATTTCCGGCGTGCCGCTGGCTGGTTCTGTGGCTAAGGATCCGTTATGCGAAGGTGATAAGTTGCTGCGGGTTCTGGATGGATTTTATCTGAATTATAACATGTGCAGTCTTTGTGGGCTTTGTGTTCAAAATTGCCCCGTTTCATCTTTGACTTTCTCGCAGGAAGTATATCTTGCGGGGCAAAAGCGGTCAGATTTTGAGTTCGATTTATTGCAAAGATTACAAGAAGATGCCTATAAGCCAATCAAAAGTTATCACTGAGTGGTTCGGTTGAATATGACTTGCTGTTTCAACAGATGAATAAGGAGAAGCATGAATCTGAACTCGATGGTGCATCCAGTTTACGGATTATATCTGATGCTCATTATCGGCGGGGGAATAACGGCAGTCCGAGCTAAGAGCCTTGTGCGTGCACTGGTGGGATTGATTGTGACGTTATTCGGCGTTGCGGGGATGTATCTATTGCTGGCAGCGCCTTTTATTGCTTTTATGCAGATTCTGATTTACGTGGGCGCCGTGGCAGTATTGATGTTTTTTGCCATCATGTTGACAAGGACATCTGATGGAGAGTCCGGCTTTGAGGATAAGGCCGTGGATAAAACCTATCGCTCGCGTGGATTCATGAGCATCTGGGCATCGGGGTTGATGTTTGCGATGCTGGCAATGGCTGTTGTGAGGTACATGCCCAGAGCTATTCCATTGAAACCGGAAACGACGATGGCTCAGCTTGGTGAATTTTTGACGGGTCCGTTTGTGCTTCCCTTTGAGCTGATTTCAGTAGCGCTGCTTGTTTCAATGGCGGGCGCCGTTTTACTGGGTTTTGAAAGGAGAAAGGCCAAATGAATTATCTAGTCATGTACCATCTGGCGGCGCTGGCTCTTTTAAGTTTAGGAATTTACGGTCTTACGAGCCGAAAAAGCCTTGTGGGGATGCTGATTTCCGTTGAGTTGATGCTGAATGGTGCCGGGCTGGCACTGGTCGCCAGCAGCAGACTGACTCCAGCCATAGATCAACTTGGACAGATTGGTACGCTTTTAATAATGGGGCTGGCAGCAGCGGAAGCAACGCTGGTGCTTGCCATAATCCTGGTCGTATCCCGACGCTTTGGAACAACTTCAAGCGCCAGTATAGCTATTTTAAAGGGCTGATGTCAGATGACAATTCAAAGTGCCACGCTCCTGCTGCCAATTATTATTCCGGGTTTAGCGCCGCTGTTTATCTGGTTGCTGCGTAAAAATATCAATTATCGCGAGGCGGTGTCCTTTATTGCCGGTATCCTGACCTTCGGTACTGTTTTGACGTTTGCTCCCGCCGTATTAAGGGGAAATGTCCTAGTCTTCAAGGTTTTTGAAATTCTTCCGGGCATCAATATTACATTCAGCGCAGACGGTCTCAGTATGATATTTGCCATTGTGGCGTCTTTTTTGTGGATTTTTGCGACGTCGTACAACATAGGGTACATGCGTTCGTTGAATGAACACGCCCAGACGCGGTATTATTTCTGCTTTGCCGTTGCTATCTTTGGCGCTGAAGGTGTTGCGCTCAGTGGAAATGTTTTTACACTCTACATGTTCTATGAAATTATTACGGTTTTCACGTATCCTCTGGTGGCGCACCATCAGGACGATGAATCCTACAGTGGCGCCAGAAAATATCTGGTTTATCTGATGGGAACATCGAAGCTCTTCCTTTTACCCGCAATGGTTCTGACGTATGTGCTTTGCGGTACTCTCGATTTCAGGCTTGGGGACATGGCGACGGGAATATTCCCTGCCAATGCCAATCACGTACTGGTTCAGATAACCTATTTTCTATATATCGCAGGTCTTGCAAAAGCCGCCCTGATGCCGCTGCATAACTGGTTGCCTTCTGCGATGGTGGCGCCGACGCCTGTTTCTGCACTTTTGCATGCTGTCGCGGTTGTGAAAGCCGGTGTGTTTTCCGTCAGCAGGATTCTTCTGTCAGTGTTTGGCGTTCAATTGATGACGGATTTGCATTTGGGATTTCCAACAGCCTGTATTGCGGCGTTTACAATTGTGACGGCCTCAGTTATCGCTTTGACAAAAGATGATTTAAAGGCCAGGCTTGCCTATTCCACGGTAAGTCAATTGTCGTATATTGTGCTGGGCGTTTCGATGCTGACTCCGCAGTCCATCACCGGCGGGCTGGTTCATATTGCCAATCATGCGTTCAGCAAGATTACACTCTTCTTTGCAGCAGGAGCGATTTATGTGGCGACACACAATAAAAAAATCAGTCTGATGTCGGGTCTGGGCCGAAAAATGCCATGGACATTCGGGGCATTTGCCATTGCGAGTCTGTCCATGATCGGCGTTCCGCCGGTATGCGGTTTTGTCAGTAAATGGTATTTGATTAATGGAGCAGTCAGTGCAAGTTATATGGTTTTTTTTGTTGCGCTGCTGGCCAGTACAATTTTGAATGCATCGTATTTTACTCCGATTATCTATAAGGCTTTTTTCGAAGCGCCGGTTCCAGGTGAGGATCATTCTCATTACACAGAAGCCCCGATGACGATGGTGGTGCCACTTTTTACCACAGCGCTTATTTCAGTTTTTCTAGGTTTATATCCAAATGTGATCATTCAGTTTATTCGGTCCATTAAGGGGTTCTGATTTGGAAGAATTGGCTAATACATTGATTAAAGAGATAAACATCAGCGAGAGCGTCCGATTATGTCGTTTTTAAAACAAATATTTACAGCCTCTTTTTTGAAGAAGGCTATGTATGTCAGTTTGTTGGTTCTGGTGGTGTTGAATTTGTTCATTCGTCCACATGAGCCGCACTTCAACGCTGAAAGATTTCCAGGGTTTTGGGCGCTTTTCGGTGCCGGCGGGGCAATTTTGCTGGCATTTATTGCAAAATGGTGTGCTCACACGTTTCTGGGCAAGGATGTGGATTTTTATCTGAGAAAAGAAAAGCAAAATTCTGCATCCTTAAAGGAGGCAAAGTGACAGCGTTTATTCATCCATCCCTTCTATTTGCTTTTTGTGCACTGATCGTCATTTTCTTGCCGGTTAAAATCGGCAGATGGTTTCCGCCTATTGCTGCGGCATTAGCAGTGTTCAGTGTGTTTAAAATGGCGCCGGGTTCTTATGCCACATTTCATTATCTTGGAATGACACTGAAGGCTGGGCGCGTGGATGCGTTGTCAATGGTTTTTGCCAATGTATTTGCCATTCAGGCCCTGATAGGATTTATCTTTGCTTTCCATATTGAAGATCGTGCTCAGCATGTGGCTGCGCTGATGTATATTACTGGCGCATTTGGTTCTGTTTTTGCGGCGGATTATCCCACACTTTTTATTTTCTGGGAAATGATGAGTGTCTCTTCGACATTTCTGATTTGGTTGCGTCGAGTTCCTGCTTCTACCAAAGCCGGTTTGAGATATTTTCTTTTTCATACCCTGGGCGGCCTGATGCTTTTGGGAGGGTTGCTCCTCCGTTACAAGGCCACAGGCAGTTGGGCGTTTGATCCTGTAGCACCGGACTCTGCGAAAATTTACGATTATTTGGTTATGTTGGGTTTTTGTGTCAATGCAGCAGTCATTCCGTTGCATGCGTGGCTTCCGGATGCCTATCCGGAGGCTACGGTGACAGGTGCGGTGTTTATGAGTGCATTTACGACAAAAACGGCTGTGTATGTGCTGTTGCGCGGGTTCACAGGATTTGAAGTACTGGGTGTTATGGGAACGCTCATGGCTTTGTATGGTGTTTTTTACGCTACCATCGAAAATGATACACGACGAATCCTGGCGTATCATATCGTTTCGCAGGTCGGATACATGGTTGCCGGTGTCGGTATTGGCACGGCCATGACAGTGGATGGCGCCTGTGCTCATGCCTATGCGCACATATTGTACAAGGGGCTTTTGTTCATGAGTACAGGAACGCTGCTATATGCTGCGGGCACATCAAAACTGACAGAACTTGGAGGGCTGTTCAAGCGGCTGCCAATGGTGTTTTTCTGGTATATGATAGCTGCTGTCAGTATTTCAGGGCTTCCGCTTTTCTCAGGGTTTGTCAGTAAAACCATGACCATAACTGGTGCTGCAGAAGCTCACCATGTATGGTTGGCTATAGGCATGGAAATTGCCGCTGTGGGTACTTTTCTTTCTGTAGGCATCAAGCTTCCCTATTTTGCCTTTTTTTTCAAGGAAGATTCAGGCAGAGAGTTGACGCCAATTCCATGGAATATGTATGTGGCAATGGCGGCGTCTGGTGTGTTGTGCTTTATCATTGGTATCTATCCCAATCTCCTGTATTCTTTGCTGCCCCATGCAGTTGAATATGAACCTTACACCGCATGGCATGTGCTCCAGTCACTTTTACTGCTTGGTTTTACAGGGTTGGGGTTCTATATAATGCGCAACAGACTTAAACCCGAAGCCAAGCTCAATCTGGATTTCGATTATTTTTACCGGTTGGTGGGGCGTATTGTGCTGGCTGTTGCGCGTAAACCCATTGAAGTGATAGATTCATGGTGGAGTGAATTTTATCGTGTCGGAGGGCTCAAAGGGCTTTTGAAAATTGCAGCCGGATCTGCCTGGTTTGACAAGGCTGCTATTGACGGAGTTGTGGATGGCTCTGCATATTCCGTACAGCGGTTAGGTCGGGTTGCTGCATTAACCCAGTCAGGCCGTCTGCAACAATATTTGTCAACAGCGCTGGTTATTGCCCTTACGATATTTGCATTGGTCTGGTTTTTATAATATCAGACCTCGATCTGTCTTGAATATCAAGTGATAATGATTTTTTACAATGCTATTATAATTCGTCGAATGGAGAACGAATGAGTCAGACAACAGCACCAATACTGTCCATTTTGACATTCTTCCCACTGGCGGCTTGTCTTATTCTGCCGTTTATCAAGAATGAAAAGACGATCCGGTTTTTTACATTGACTGTCGGAATTGTGGAAATTCTTTTAGCGCTGCCTTTGTTCCGTTTTGATTTGACGCAACCTGGATATCAGTTTGTAGAAAAATTGAACTGGATACCTCAGTGGGGGTTGACCTATTATCTAGGAATGGATGGAATCAGCCTGTTGATGGTTCTGTTGACCATATTGTTGTTGCCGTTGTGTGTCATGTGCTCTTGGACCTATATTTCCAAACGGATCAAGGAGTTTCATTTCAGTTTGCTGATGATGACATCCGCATGTATCGGAGTTTTTGTATCGCTTGATCTGGTATTGTTCTATATTTTCTGGGAAGCGATGCTCGTGCCAATGTTTCTTTTGATAGCGGTATGGGGGGGGCCGGAACGTCGGTACGCCTCCGTGAAGTTCTTTCTTTACACATTGGCTGGAAGTACCATGCTGCTGGTGGCTATTATCGCGCTTTATAAAGCAGGGGGAACGTTTTCAATTCCTGATCTGACGGCTCAGACATTCCCTTTCCGCTTTCAGTTCTGGGTGTTTCTGGCAATGGCGCTGGCATTTGCTATTAAAGTTCCGATGTTTCCCTTTCATACATGGCTTCCGGCAGCACATGTGGAGGCGCCAACAGCAGGAAGTGTCCTTCTGGCATCAATTCTTCTTAAAATGGGGGCTTATGGTTTTTTAAGATTCTGTCTGCCGATAACCCCTGACGCCAGTGTCTATTTTGCTCCCATGATGATCGCTATTTCGGTAACCTCCATTCTTTATGGAGGATTTGTAGCATTGGGGCAGAAAGATATGAAGAAACTGATTGCCTATTCTTCAGTGGCGCATATGGGATTTGTTACGTTGGGTATTTTTCTTTTTACTATCAAAGGGTTCGAAGGAGCGCTGATGGTGATGCTGAATCATGGTATTACGACCGGCGCCTTGTTTATGCTGGTTGGTGCTATCTACGAACGGAGTCATAGCAGAGAAATCACAAAAAATATGGGATTAGGAAAGTATCTTCCTGCGTATATGTTTTTCTTCGGACTTTTTGCTCTGTCATCATTGGGGTTTCCAGGCACCAACAGTTTTGTGGGGGAAATGCTGGTTCTAATCGGTGTGTTTAAATCCAGTCCATGGCTTGGTGCGGTTGTTATACCCGGTGTTATGATGGGAACAGCTTATATGCTGCGATTGGGACAGAAGCTGGCATGGGGAGAACCGACTCAGGCTAAATCCTGGCACGATTTGAATTTAAGAGAATGGGGGTATCTCGTGCCGCTGGCAATTCTTGTATTTTATATCGGACTTGCCCCAGGACTCACCCTGAAGGCCATAGATCCAACATTGAATCGTGTGCTGGAACGTTTCACTGATAAATCTAAGCAAACTGTTGTGGCTGTTGTAACTCCAACACAGAAAAGCAATGTAGTCGGCCTTTCCTCTTTACCACGCTGAAAAAGGAGATCCACGTGAAGTTTGATGATATATCGCTTCTTTTACCAGAGCTGGTTCAGATTTTAATTATTCTTGGACTTTTTGTTCAAACGCTGATGAAGTCAGAAACCGGAGCAACAACGGATATCGGTGTCCGCTGGGTACCTTGGGCGGCTGCTGTCGGAATAATCGTTTCCGCTTACAGTCTGAAAACATCTGGAAGCCTTTTTTGGGATGCCTATCAGATGGATGGGTTGTCGCAGTTTTTCAAAATGGCTGTTGCATTGGGCTTTACCATTGCAACTTTGAATGCTGTGAATACACCAACGGTTAAAAATGAGCAGCGGACGGATTATTTTCTTTTTTTTGCGTTGAGTTCTCTGGGGCTGATGCTGCTGGCAAGTTCGGTAGAACTTATTACAATTTATATTTCACTTGAGATTGCATCCTACAGCTTGTATGCCATTATCCCTCTGCGCGGCAATGATCCCCGGGCTGCAGAAGCCGGGATCAAATATATCCTTTTTGGAGCTGCGGCGACAGCCATTGCACTTTTTGGTTTATCATACATTCTGGCTTCTCAGAACACGACATATCTTCATATCCTGGCGACCAAATCATGGTCATGGTCTGCCGCACCGATGGCGGTGGTTGGCCTTACGTTGTTTATGGTCGGATTTTTTTTCAAATTGGCGTTGTTTCCATTTCATTTTTGGTGTCCGGACGTTTATGATGGGACGTCCAATGAAACGGCTGCTTTCGCCGCTACCCTGCCAAAACTTGGGGCGGTGGTTATTTTGATTCGTTTGGTGGCATTACTGAAGCCGGAAATAGAGATTGTCAGCATTATGGCCGTGTTATCAGCGGCTTCAATGACTTTCGGGAATCTTGCCGCGCTTGCTCAGAAGGATGTGAAGAGAATACTGGGGTATTCCAGCGTCGCACATGCGGGATATGTGCTGGTAGGACTTGTTGCAGCCAGTGCTGCAGGTCTCTCCGCGGCAGGTTTTTACAGCCTGATATACTTGTTGATGAATTTGACGTGTTTCTGGGTTATTTGCAGTTTGTCCAGAGACGGTAAAAATCTTTTGCTGGATGACCTGAACGGCCTTTATCAGCGGGCTCCCTACCTGGCATTTATTCTGGCTGTAGGTGCGTTCGCACTGGTCGGACTTCCGCCTACGGCCGGATTTATTGGAAAACTTTTCCTGCTGACGGCTGCCTGGAATCGGGGCTACAACTGGTTAATTATCATAGCGGCACTCAATACGGCGATATCCATTTATTATTACTTGAATATCGTTCGTCATGCCTATACCCATGAAGCTGAAGAAAATATTCAGTTTGAAGAACCTCGCCGTTACAGTTCAATCTGGGGAGGGGTTCTGGCCGCTTCTTTGCTGGTGCTCGGAGTAATGCCAGAACCCGTTTTTCGTTGGATGGAGGCTGCAGCCCGTCAGATTATTCCTTAATTTTCCCCTCTGATGTTTGTCTAAAAGAGATGGAAACTTTGGGTTTATGCTTTTCGTGTCGGCCTGTCTCCATTTCTGAGATATCTTACGTGACTCGTTTCCGGAGAGTGCGGGGGCGGGTCATGTCTTGCCTTCTGAAAACATCATTCGATATTTGCACTGGAAATGATTCTATTGATCTCTATAGCATAAGAAATGTTACTTATGTCTTTTCTGAGTTTATGGTCGCATCTTGTTTTTTTATTAAAACTTAACCCGTGAATTCTTGAATATTTATGAATGAAAAAATCAGCTTTAAAGATCGTGATTCAGTTCTTAAACTTGTAGCGATCTCTGTGGTGGTGTTGGAGTTGTTCATCCTGGCTTGTACACTGATTTATTCAATGGATGAAAAAACGCATATCGAAACGCCAATTACTGAAGAAATGGCGAAGATATATATTGATCATCCCGAGAAGTTACAACCCAATGAGCGGATTGCTGTCAGCACTCGGAACAGTATGTACAATAATCAGCAGGTGTATCTGCTGATCAGTGATACGGTAATTCCACATTACTTCCCTTGGAAGGGGTGGATTTTAATTTCAATTGGCGCACCGATTGGTCTTTTCTTTTTGATCTCCTTGATTACAAAGGCTTATTTTCAGGCAATTGAGCCGGATTTCAAGGAGGATGATGAAAATGCGAATCAATGGATACTTGCACTGAACCGTCTCAGCAAGATAAATGTGATCTGGTTTATGTTGTTGTTGATCGGAATATTATTTTTGTTGTGGTATATACCGGAAGTAATTAAATTTGCAGGTTCGGTGACCTCATCATGGCTTGCCAGGTTTTGGTGGATCCCTTCCATTTTATTTGCCATTGTGTTTTTGGTAATCATTTTCTGGCTTTATTTGCAGTATCGGCTAAAGCTGAACGTGATGCACATGGAAATGGAAAAATTCAAGCTGCTGCAGTTTGATGAAAAAAAAGCGTTGCAGCAATTGTCTGAAGAAACAGTGCCACCTGTAGAGCTGTTAGAGAACAAAGGGTGACAGCTTCTCATTTTGATTGAGAACGCACCTGAAAGTAAACGTTATATCTCAGAATTTGCATTAAATTCTGCCGCGTTCATATTGTACTGGCCATTGCGTTGTCACATTCAGTGTTTTTGCAGCGTGAAGTGGCCAGTACGGATCCCGCAACATGGCTCTGCCCAGAAAAATGGCGTCCGCATAATTATTTGAAAGTATTTGCTCGGCCTGCTCAGCGGCGGTAATAAGTCCTACGGCAGCCGTAGAAATCTCTGCTTCTTTACGGATGATGTCGGCAAATGGCACTTGGTATCCGGGTGTTTGGGGTATTTTGGCGTCTGGCGTTAATCCACCGCTTGAACAATCAATCAAATCGACCCCAATTTGACGTAATTGCCGGCACAACTGGATGGATTGTCTAATATCCCATCCCCCATCAATCCAGTCTGACGCTGATATCCGTACAAAAACCGGCA
Source organism: Desulfobacteraceae bacterium RAAP-1 (assembly GCA_001443525.1). Lineage (GTDB taxonomy): Bacteria > Desulfobacterota > Desulfobacteria > Desulfobacterales > Desulfatirhabdiaceae > RAAP-1. Next base: position 29,758 of record LKPX01000023.1, read on the forward strand.
AATCGTCAGGCCACACATTCCTCACAGCTGCGGCGACCTGAAGCGGAAATCGTGAACGTCCTGCGAAATTTCCGCCATAAGAATCCTGGCGGTGATTTGAAAGCGGTGACAAAAATTCATGCAGCAGATATCCATGCGCCATATGGATTTCTACGACATTAAATCCTGAAATCAATGCCCGCTGAGCTGCTTGGGCAAATTCTGATACGATATTATCGAGTTCAACTATTGTCAGTTCATGAGGTACAGGGTAATCACTCGCAAAAGGAATAGGGCTTGGACCCACCGGTAGCCAGGCGCCGTTTTCAGGAGTTAAAGACTTGCCGCCTTTCCAAGGGGCTGCTGTAGATGCCTTGCGTCCGGCATGAGCAAGCTGAATTCCGGAAATTGCATTTTGTGATTTTATAAAATCCGTAATTCGTTGAAATGGTTCAATCTGTGCATCTTTCCAGATACCTGCATCTCCGGGCGAGATGCGGCCTTCCGGAAGAATGGCCGTGGCCTCGACCATAACCAGCGCGGCACCTCCTGTTGCACGACTGCCCAGATGTACCAAATGCCAATTTGTCGGCATGCCGTCAACGCATGAATACTGACACATTGGTGAGACAAAAATACGATTTTTAAATTCTATCTTTCGAAGAGTGAACGGAGAAAAGAGTTGACTCATTTATAGTCTCCTTATTTTTATGCTGTTTGCCGGTTTTGTCATTGTTTCTATCTGTTATCACTTTCAAATTGACTATTTATTCCATTTTGCTTTCAAAATGATATTCCAGCAAGCATTCGGACTGAGACCGCGAAAGCAAGCGAGCAGCGATGAGACTGTACATTCAGTACGTCGAATCGCGGCACAGTGAAGCTGACAAAGGTATCAGTTTGAATGCGAACTGGAATTACGATGGCGTCGAAGCTTCTATATTGTTCTCCGCTATCAGGTTGTTGATCTGGAAAATCGATGTACTGATGTTTTCGACGCCTTTATATTGCTCATCCGATCCTACAGCGATTTCCTGAATGAAAGTTCTTGTTTTGGCTACATTGTTGGAGACACTGTCGAAAGCCTTGCTGGTGATATCCAGCACTGTCTGGCTGGAGGCAACCATTCGCGCCATATCTTCGATCAAACTGGACGTGGTTTTTGCCGCTTCGGCAGAGCCTTTAGCCAGGCGGCGAACTTCTTCAGCGACAACAGCAAAACCCGCTCCTTCTTCACCGGCTCGGGCAGCCTCCACAGCAGCATTAAGCGCCAGAAGATTCGTCTGAAAGGCGATTTGTCCGATCGTTTTTACGATATTCAGCATTTTTTGTCCGGCTTCTGAAACCTTGTGAATCGATTCAGTAAGAATCTCCATATGTTCATTGGCTTTTTGAACGTTTTCTATGGAAGTATCCATGAGATTACTGGCTGTTTTGGCGGATTCAGCATTGCGTTTTGCCATTGCCGCAATTTGGGTGCTGGCTGTGGATAGATTCTTGGAATTGTCCCCAACCTGTTGAAGAACAGTCCGAACGTTTGCAGCCATATTTTCAACATGCTCTCTGGATTCAGTTGCTTCGGCAGCGGTAAGCTCACTGTCGGCAATAGCGGTCTCCAGAGATTTCATTGTCCCGTCAAGTACCCTGTGATTGATCAGTACAACAATCACGACCATGGCCAGCGGACCAAGTAAATTAGCAATCTGGGATTCTCTCAACTGGGCTGCTGTCAGGGTGAATGTTGGTAAATCAATACCCATGTGGTTGATTACGGCAAATCCCAGTACTTCGCACGCAATGGTGATAGCCCAGAATACGAAGGATCGGATACCGATGAAGATATAGACGAGCAGAGGCATGATGATATTCCAGTTCAAAGCGCTCGAGGCAATACCTCCCGTTCTGTAGGGCAGATATCCGAAGTTAATCATCATGCAAAGGAAAGTGAAATTTCCCATAAAGGCAGCGGATTTTGTGATCCTGAGAGTAAATGGTGCTAAAAACATCACCACCATAAGGACTCCCATGTTGATAGATAGGTCAGGATATCCAAGTTTCATCCACTTGAAAAGATTTACTATAATGAATATTTGAGCAACCTGGGTAAATATGATGAACTGTTTGGCGTGACGATATTCAACCGGATCTTCGCAGATTTCATCAGGAATAAATTTTTCAACAAATGCCGTGTAATTCATTTTCTTTTTTGTTCTCTCCCTTCAAGATATTGATATGTACTCGCTCTACAACGCCTGTCTTAATTTGACAATTTTTTGTGAATTTATCAACAGATTAAAATCTCGTTCATATCCATAATGATGAATGCATATATCATGAAGTATGAACATGATTGCCTTGACCCTTCGTTGTGTCTGACCGGGGTATGGCGGTTAATGACATCTGAAAGAGCGGTCGTCGGGTGATAAGGAGCGGTATATTTTTGTTGCACAATTATGTGGTTCCATTATAGTGACTCTCCACCGTTGTATGCGCTGCTCACGTACAGCGCCTGTTCTCACCGGTATGTGTTACGTCCATTGATTATTTCTGATACTATCACCTGTCGTGAGATGATCAAGGAGATAAAATATGAATGGCTCCATAATCATTTTTTTCTGAGGAATGCTGCTTCATGAGAATTGCCGTTTTATATGGTCAAATATCTCAAAAAAAACCAATGGATGAGCAGGATGGGCTGGTGCAGGTAGAATCTGTTGTTAACGCTCTGTCCGCCCTGAATCATGATCCGGTTCCGGTCAGTTTTTCTTTGGATGTCAAGAAGACGTTGCAGTTGCTTTCAAACATCCAGCCGTCCGTTGTTTTCAATCTGGTGGAATCCATTGACGGGCGGGGGCATCTGATTCATCTGGCGCCATCGATTTTAGATGCCATGAATTTGCCTTATACCGGCGCAGGAACAGACGCCATTTACACCACTTCCAACAAAGTGCTGGCCAAGCAATTGCTTCGGGGCGCGCGGATTCCGACACCTGCGTTCGTTACACCGGAAGACGTCGGGCGAAAACAGTTTCCGCCGTTTAAACCGTGTATCATCAAATCGGTATGGGAACATGGTTCTGTCGGCATCAACGCTGATTCTGTCATGCTTCCGAAAACTTCCGCACAACTGACTCTGGAAATGGATCAGCGCCGGCGTCAGCTGGGAGGCGCCTGTTTTGCTGAAGCGTTTGTCGAAGGCCGGGAATTCAATCTGTCCCTTCTGGCCCAAAATGACGATAATACGCCTCAGGTATTGCCGCTGGCCGAAATTTGTTTTGAAAACTACAGCCGCGATCAGTACAAGATTGTCGATTACAAGGCCAAGTGGGAATCGCAATCCTTTGAATATCAAAATACGGTGCGCGCCTTTGATTTTCCGGCTCAGGACAGGCCGCTTTTAGCGAAAATCCAGAAAATCGGCAAGGAATGCTGGAAGATTTTCAAACTGAAAGGATATGCCCGCGTGGATTTCCGGGTGGATGCCAGCGGCAATCCCTGGGTGCTGGAAGTCAATGCCAACCCCTGTATTGCTCCTGACAGCGGGTTTGTGGCCGCCGCTCATAAGGCGGGCCTGAACTTTCAGCATCTGATCGAACGCATACTGTATGGCCCCATCATGCAGATTGAAAATCGTCGTTTTTCTGAGGCTGATACATTTTCATGGAAGATCGCTGTCAATGAATGAAACTGCTGTCAACATCCTGTTCCGCGAAACTCTTCACGCCGATGACCCTGAACACATTTATCATATTGCAGCATCCTGCACCCTGTTTTATCTCGAAGAACTGCAAGTGGCGCGGGAACTGGTGCAGGAGCGCCTGTCCAGAGGCGAGGCCAGCGGATATTATTTTATCATAGCTGAAGATCAGGGAATGCCTGTTGGATACACCTGTTTCGGTCCTATTCCCATGACGCGGAACCGGTTTGATCTCTACTGGATTGCGGTGATGAAATCCTGTCAGGGAAGCGGTGTCGGACGGCAACTCATGCAAAGAACCGAAGCACGGATACAGGTTATGGCGGGGGAGCGTATCTATGTGGAAACTTCTTCCAGAGATGATTACGCGGTGACCCATCGCTTTTATAACGCCTGCCAGTATCGCCAGGAAGCTGTGCTGCAAGACTATTATGCTCCCGGAGACGATAAAGTCATTTATATGAAAGTGTTGTGAAAAGATATGAGCAATCCGATGGATGGCAACGTAATGCCTTTAAAAGATATTCAGTTTCAGCTCCATGCAGTGGATCCCTGCGGCGCCAGACGGGCGGAATTTACCACCGCTCACGGTGCCGTTCAGACCCCGGCGTTCATGCCCGTGGGTACCGCTGGTTTCGTACGTTCCACCATGCCCAGAGATGTGGCGGATACCGGTGCGCAGGTGGTGCTGGCCAATACCTATCACCTGTCGCTCAGCGAGCGTCTGGCCAGTGTCCAGAGGATGGGAGGGCTTCATCGCTTCATGGGATGGGACAGAACCATTCTGACAGATTCGGGCGGATTTCAGGTATTTTCGCTGCCGCAAAAAGAGATTACCGAAGACGGCGTCAGTTTCGCTTATGAGGAAGATGGCGAACGCCTTTTTCTGGGACCAGAACGCTCTATGGAAATCCAGCGCGATCTGGGGGCGGATATCGTCATGGCTTTTGATGAATGTGTGGAATATCCGGCGTCTGAAGCCTATGTGAAGGCATCCTTAGAACGCACGACCCGATGGGCCAGGCGCTGCAGGAATGTTTCTCTGCAACCGCATCAGTTTTTGTTCGGTATCGTTCAAGGCGGAGTATATCCCCGGCTCCGGGAACAAAGCGTCCGGGAGATTACAGCGATTCCCTTTGATGGCTTTGCCATTGGCGGTGTCAGTGTCGGTGAGGGATTCGACCTGATGCAGACCGTGGTTCGACATGCCGCACCGCTTTTGCCGGAAAAGCTTCCCCGTTACCTGATGGGCGTCGGGCTTCCTGAAGATCTCCTGGCCGCGGTATCGCTGGGCATGGATATGTTCGATTGCGTCATTCCCACCCGTTACGCCAGGCAGGGCACGTTTTTTACCCGCATGGGAAAAATCCGGATTATGGACAAGACGTACCGCAAGGACAAATATCCGGTGGATACCCACTGCCAGTGCTATACCTGCCGAACCTATTCCCGCATGGTGCTTCGCTATTTGTTTTTCACCCGCGATCCGCTCGCAGAGGCTCTGGCCACCATCCACAACTTGACGCTTTATCAGGATCTCATGAAGGAAATGCGTCAGGCCATCGAAGAGCACCGTTTCGAGTTATTCCGTAAAGAATGGCTGGCGCGGTATTTCAAAAAGGCTGTCTGAAACGGATGTCCTCTATTGGATGGTAATCATAGGCAGCACTTTGCGAGTGTCGCTTTCAGATCCACAATCTGATAGGGTTTTTGCAGAAATGCCTGGGGCTGTTCCGGGTGTTCATCCGCCACGACCTCGTCTACGGCATAGCCGCTGGTCAGAATGACCGAAAGTTGGGGGCTGAGTTTTCTCAGCTCGGTAAGCGTTTCCCAGCCATTCATGCGTGGCAGGGTCAGGTCCAGGAGTACGCAGGCGATAGCATCTTTGTGTTTCTGAAATATATCGATGGCTTCGAGCCCGTCGGTGGCCGTGAATACCGTGTAGCCGAAGCTGATCAGCATGGCTTGCGTGATATCCCGAAGCATGGGTTCATCCTCGACGATCAGAATAGCACGGGCGTTTTTAAACAGCGTGTCAGGGTGCGCAGGTGGAGAAGACAGCTCTTCATGGAACTCGCGCCGGAGCAGGGGAAATAAAATCCGGAAAGTGGACCCATGTCCCGGCGCGCTCATAACGACGATGGCGCCGTTATGAGATCGGACAATACCCTCGACCACCGCCAGCCCCAGTCCTCGACCAATGAACCGGGTGGAGAAGAAAGGATCGAATATCCGCTCGCGGACATCAGTACTCATACCGTCTCCGGTGTCCGAGACATCCAGAAAGGCATAGTCGCTGGTTGCGGGTTTCCAGTCCAGAGGAACAGCCTGGATATCAGCCATATCCTCCGATTGAACGATGCCGGTGGATATCTGAACGATGCCGGTCTTGTTCCCAATGGCTTCCCCTGCGTTGGTAACCAGATTGGTCAGAATTTGTCGCATTTGGGCAGCGTCTGCCAGAATAACGGGCTTGTTGTCGGAGAAACGGGTTTGAAGTGTGACGGTTGAAGGGACAATTAATTTTAGGGATGGCAGGTTTTCTCTGCAAAATGCAACAAGATTCAGCGGTTTTGCGTGCCCAGGTTTCTGTCCAAGATAGGCCAGCATCAGGGTGCTGACTTCAGCGGCGCGCTGGGACGCCGTCATTGCGGCGTTCAGCCGTTTCAGAAGTGCTGCATTGACATCTGCGCCGTTCATGGCAAGTTCCAGATTGCCCATGACGACACCCAGCAGGTTGTTGAATTGGTGTGCGATGGCGCCGGCCATACATCCCAGACTTTTGGCTTTTCTGGCCTGCTGTAGTTTATAGGCCAGGTCGAGGCGTTCCTGCTCGGCCATTTTGCGTTCTGTTATCTCTTCATGGGAAATGATGACGCTGGCGATATCGCCTTTCTGGAATCGTGTCGCTCTGCCGATAAACCAGCGTTTTGTTTCTGGCGAGTCGCATGGATATTCAAACTCGAAGAAGTCTTTTTCGCCGTTCATGGTTGCGCGGATACCTTCGGCAACAGCTTTAGCATTTTCTGATCCGGGGCCTTGCGCCGTTTCACATATCCATAGATAGTTGACGCCTTCAAAACCCGTAGCGTTCTGGCTGTGGTTCGCTTTGCCAAATTCCCGCCAGGCCGCGTTTGTAGCGATAATCACACCGTTTCCATCCAGGATGCAGATGTGGGAGGACAGGGAATCAAGTGTGGCCCGGGCAAATTGTTCACTGTAACGCAGCGCATTTTCTATCTGTTTCCGTTTGCTGATGCCGTCGAATATGGCGATGAAATCTCCGGGTTGGGGGCTATAGACGGAGACATCGAACCAGGCTTTCAACGCTTTCAGATAAAATTCGAACCGCTCCGGTGTGCCGGTGCTGGCTACCCTGCCGTAAATTTTGATTAGATAGTGATCGGTTTTTTGGATTCCGGGGATGATGTCGGAAACTTTTTTCCCGATAACATTTTTCAGACCGGTAAGCCTTTCAAAGGCGCTGTTGACATTCAGATAGATGAAATCATGGGGAACGTTGTTTTCAAACAGCATCCTGCAATGGGCAAAGCCGTTCAGCATGTTTTCAAATAATGAGCGATAGAGTGTTTCGCTTTTTCGCAGTTCTTCCACGGCCCGCTTGTGGCGGGTTTCATCGGTGATGATGGAGTAAAGCAACTGTCTGCCGGCAATAACCATCGGGCTGCTATGTACCATGACATCCCGCACAGCGCCGTCTGCAAGCCGGTGCTGAAAATGGAACCGATGCTGCTGGTTGGTAACGGCCTGCTGCATTTTGGCTTTGATCTCATCCAAAGACATGGTATTGATATCCGCGATACCGAGAGCGAGCAGTTTTTCGCGCGGATAGCCATAGAAAGATATTGCTGCCGCATTGGCATCCACAATGGCATCGGTTTGTGAATCGATCAGAAGCGTGATGGCCTCACTATCGCTGAAGAGTGTACGGTAAAGAGATTCACTTTCCTGAAGCGCTATTTCAGCATGTTTGTGTTGAGTAATATCACTTATAATGCCTTGAATTTCAAACTTATCATCGGATATGGAGACATTATGGCTGGAAGATCGAACCCAGTGAATATCTCCGGATTTGGAGACAAGCCGATACTCCATAACCTCAATGACGCCAGCCTTGACTTGTTCGAAGCGGTTTTTTATTCGTGACAGGTCTTCACTATGAATGAATTCGAATATCGAACGTCCGGTCAGTTCTTTCGGATGATATTCGAGAATGGTTTCCACCGATGGGCTGATATAGATAAGATTGCCTTCTGTATCCGAGGCGTAAATGATGTCGTTCAGATTTTCGATCAGATTCCGGAACTTTTTTTCACGTTCCAGCAACATGGCTTGCTGTTGCAGTGCTTCCAGCCTTGTTCTGGATATCTGCAAACAGTCGTCAGAGATAGATGATATATTCGTGTTTGCCATAGTATTATCGGTTCCGATGGTTCCGCAATTTGAAATCAGTGATCATTGAGGAAAATGCAGCAAGTTCCGATGCCGCTGAACGACAACAGCTTACAAGCTAAAGTTTCGCACATAGAAGTCATGACCACCGGAATCGTTCAGCCGCTTAACTTCAGTGAGGCGTCTGGCATGCACCAGATAGTTGACATCTATATTGCGGCCCAGCTTGCAGGTGCGCAGAAACGGGTTGTAGTGTAGTCCTGTCATGTCCTGAAGGTCCAGCCCTGCCGTGTGAATCCATTGCGCCATTTCCGCAGGTCTGATAAAACGCCGGTGGGTGTGGGTGCCGATGGGCATGAGCCGAAGGATATATTCTGCGCCGACAATCGCCAGAATGAATGATTTGAAATTCCGGTTGAGGGTGGCGAAAAATACATCGCCTCCGGGTTTTACCAGCGTATGCACCGCTGTGATGACGGACAGCGGGTCGGGAACATGCTCCAGCATCTCAAGGCATGTGACGACATCGAAACAGGAAGAACTGGTTGCAGCCATAGCTTCCGCCGTGGTATGTAGATAAGTTACGTGGAGTCCTGTTATGTTCAGATGTCGGCGGGCAGCGTTCAGCGCAGCTTCTCCCTGGTCAACTCCCGTGACGGAAGCCCCCAGGCCGGCCATGGCTTCGGACAGGATGCCGCCGCCGCATCCGATGTCCAAGACCGTCTTGCCCCGAATGGCGCTGCGGTCATCGATGTAATGGATGCGCGCCGGATTGATATCGTGGAGCGCCTTGAAATCACCCCGTAAATTCCACCAGTCCTGTGACAGGGATTCAAACCGGGATATTTCTGCGGCATCCACATTTTGTGTATTTTTTGTGTTCATAACCATATGGAATTATCATATCATGCGACGTTCTGTGATACAAATATTGATTGTGCTGTCGGTCTTGTGTGTGGGAACTTACGGGCATGCACAGCCTGGTGAGATTCCTGCAATGGAAGAAATTCCTTCTCTGGTGGTTAGTGTACGAGTGAAGCCGCCGCTGGATTTTTGCGGAGAGCCCACGCCGTTAAACACCTTCGATGCTCGCGAGCGACTTGAAAAAGAGCTTCTGATCATGCTCTGGGATCGGGACCAGACCATCTTGTGGATCAAGCGTTCCAACAGATATCTGCCTTATATTCAGAGCATGCTGAAGGCTGACAACCTTCCGGATGACCTCAAATATATCCCCATTATCGAAAGTTCTTTGCGAGCGCTGGCCGGTTCTCCCAAAGGCGCAGTAGGATACTGGCAATTTATCAAGGATACGGGTGAACGCTATGGCCTGGGTGTGACAGAAGACCTGGATGAGCGCCGAAACATCATAGCGTCCACTCAGGCGGGCATCATGTATCTGAAAAAACTGCATGATGACTTTGGCTCCTGGACGCTGGCGGCGGCTGCTTACAACATGGGAGAGCAGGGGCTGAAACGGGAAATTCAGCTCCAGGACACCAGCGATTTTTACAATCTCTATCTGTATCAGGAAACCCAGCGCTATGTTTTCAGAATTCTGGCGGCCAAGCTGATTCTGAGCAATCCTGAAAAATACGGATTTATAATGTCTCCTGAAGATTTATACCCGCCTCAGGAATTCGACCGCGTGCTGCTGGATCTGCCGCAGCGGACGCCGGTGCTCTCTGTCGCCCGTGCGGCGCAGACGACGTTTAAAGCCATCAAGGATTTAAATCCGGAGATTCGCGGTCATTATCTTCCCATGGGGTCGCTGACAATTTCCATTCCGCGCGGAGCAACCGCCGGATTCCAGGAACGACTTAACCAGCAACTGCAGACACTGCAGGCGCAGGTGGTATCGGACAGGGTGTATGTTGTTAAAAACGGCGATTCGCTGTCTGGAATCGCTGCGCGGCTGAGCATCCCGCTGTCATCGCTAAGGCAATGGAACCACCTTCGGCAGGATCAGCCCATCCATCCGGGAGACCGGCTGATACTTCATTCCAACTGACAGCTATAAGAGGAGATATATGGCTATCAACACCAACCGCATCGTCAAATCGGAGATTTTTCTAGATGTCGTGCATGCCATCCTCCGGATCTATTTTATGACGTTTCGAGTTACGGCTGTGAACGAAACAACATGGCTGCAACACCTCAAACACGATGGAAACGTGCTGCTGTGCTGCTGGCATCAGCAGTTTCTTCCCATCATGGCATATCTGTACCGTCACCGGAGATGGTCGCCTTCCCTGATGATCAGTCAGAGCAATGACGGCGATATCGGTGCGGGTCTGTGCCAGCGCACCGGCTGGCGGCCTGTCCGCGGTTCATCCTCCAGGGGAGGCGTCAAGGCGCTGAAGGGTATTATCCGGGAGTTGAGACGCTCCCGGCTGGCTGCCCATATTGTTGACGGTCCCAGAGGGCCGGCAGGCATCGTTAAATCCGGAACCATCATGCTGGCCCAGGCAACCCGCGCCATCGTTGTTCCCGTCTATTTATCCGCGGACAGAGCGTGGTTTTTTAAAAGCTGGGACAGGTTCATGATCCCAAAACCCTTTGCCCGGCTCCAGGTTCAATTCGGAGAACCTCTGTATGTCAGTGACGCCAGGGGGAAATCCGACATGGAAGCCTGCCGGCAGCGTCTGGAATCCGCCATGCGGCCGCATCTGATATCTCCCTGTGCATCCAACCATCGAAAGCAGGCTTCTAACCATGTATGATTATCAACTGAACCAGGAATATTTCGCCCAGATTGCCGACGACATGACGGGCATGGGTTGTGAGGAACTGACGGCCCTGGGAGCCGAGAACGTCCGCCCGGCCTACCGGGGTGTGCATTTCAACGCCAGCCATCCGGTCATGTACCGGATCAACTATGAATCCCGTTTTATCACCCGGGTTATTGCGCCGCTGACCACATTTGTATGTAAAAACGCCGATCACATCTACCGGAAAGGTTCGGACGTCGAATGGCGTAATTTTTTTTCTGCGGATCATACGTTTGCGGTTTTCGCCAGTGTGTCCAACAGCACCGCCGTCAGTCATTCAGAGTTCGCTGCACTCCGGCTGAAAGATGCCATTGCCGATTATTTTAAAAATCTGTCCGGAAGCAGGCCGGATGTGGAAAAGCTCAATCCCGATGTCTGGGTCAACCTTCATATCGATAACAATCAAGCCGTTATCGGCATCGACACTTCCGGCGGTTCACTGCATCGCAGGGGATACCGCATACAATCCGTCAAGGCGCCCATTCAGGAAACACTGGCCGCGGCCATCATTCACCTGTCGGGCTGGAACGGAGAACGTCCTCTGGTGGATCCCATGTGCGGTTCCGGCACGCTGATTACAGAGGCTTTGATGCATTATTGCCGCATCCCCGCCGGGATTCTCCGGAAACGCTTTGGCTTTGAGTTTCTGCCGGACTATGACAGAAAAACGTGGAAACAAGTCAAGGATAGCTCAGACCAGCACATTCGCGGGCTTCCGGACGGGCTCATTGCGGCCAGCGATATTTCAGAAAAAGCCGTTGCCGCAACCCGAGAAAATCTTCGTCAGCTTCCTTACGGAGACCGCATTCCGGTACTCGTGGCGGATTTCAGGCGGATTTCAAAACTGGAACGGTGTATGATTGTGTGCAATCCGCCCTATGGCATCCGGCTGGACAATCCGGAGGCGTTGGAATTGTGGTATCGGCAGTTCGGCGATTTTCTGAAACAGAAATGCGCCCATTCACAGGCGTTTGTCTATGCGGGAAACCGCGAGCTGATTTCCTGCATCGGACTGAAACCGGCCTTCAGGCTTCCCCTGAAAAACGGGGGGCTTGACGGAAGGCTGTTGCGGTATGATATCTATCCCCGGGAAGAATCCGGGCCTATAACGACACAGGAGTAACGAATGAAATATATAGCCCCTTCCATACTGTCCGCGGATTTCGCCCGGCTTGGAGAAGAAATCCGGAATGTCGAAGCAGCGGGTGCGGACTGGATTCATGTGGATGTCATGGACGGTCACTTTGTTCCCAACATCACCATGGGGCCGCTGGTGGTGGAAGCCGTAAAAAAAGTGACGACGCTTCCCATCGATGTTCATCTGATGATCGAACATCCGGAGCGGTTCGTCGCAGATTTCGCCAAAGCCGGCGCGTCCCTGATTTCCGTGCAGGTGGAAACCTGCGTACATCTGAACCGGACCATTCAGTTGATACGCGAACATGGATGCCGTCCCGGTGCGGTGCTGAATCCATCGACGCCGCTGTCGGCGCTGGACTGGATTCTGGAAGACCTGGATTTCGTACTGCTCATGAGCGTCAATCCCGGTTTCGGTGGCCAGAAATTCATTCCCAACACGCTTCAGAAAGCAAGAGAACTGAAAACGCGGATTACGGAACGCCACCTGCCTACTCTGATTGAGATTGACGGCGGCGTTAACGAAACCACCATCCGGGAAATCGCTCTGTCAGGTGTGGATGTCTTTGTGGCAGGATCCGCTGTTTTCGGAAAAAAGGATTACCGCAGTGTGATTGCGACGTTTAAACGGCTCATTGACATGGCCGTCTGATAAGTCCTTCAGGGTTTTTACCGTCTGTCTTTCAAATTCCCCGCCTGGAAGCATTTCAGGCGGGTTTCTCATGATCTGAAACAATGAGGATATTATGGAAAATCCTTCTGAAACACGCACTATCCTGGTTATTCACGGCCCCAACCTGAACATGCTGGGAAAAAGAGAACCCGAGGTATATGGCAAGGATACACTTGAGGATATTGACGCCGGTCTCAAGGAAGCCGGACGGCATCTGGGGGTGGTGGTCGAAACGTTTCAGTCCAATCACGAAGGGGTGATCGTGGAGAAAATTCAGGAAATCATGACCACCCATCAGGGGCTGATCATCAATCCCGGCGCTTACACCCATACCAGCGTAGCCATACGCGATGCGCTGCTGCTGCTGAATTTCCCGATTGTCGAGGTGCATCTGTCCAATATCTATAAGCGGGAACCTTTCCGCCATCATTCCATGGTGGCAGGTGTTGCTACCGGTCAGATTTCCGGCCTGGGGATGCAGGGATATTTTCTGGCGCTGGAGTATACTTCAAGTTGCATCAATTTGCGATTTTCTAACAAGCTGAAATTTTAGGGAAAGCATCGAATCCAAGATGTCATCGTAAAAAGTCTGAAGCCATACTGAACGCAATTTAGTGATGAATGCTTATTCATAGCAAAAACATTACTCAAAAAAGCAAAATAGCTCTTTTATAAACTTGATAATCCGGCCTGGAGAGAAAAAGCCTTGCAGATTGTCCCCATTTCCCCTGTTTCGGGTCGCTTTTACAGCTGCAGCCCCGAAATATATTGATCCTTGCGGCTTTTAACTCTACAACGCGAGTTAGTAAAACAGCCACAAAATATTGTGGCAATAACAACACCAGAATACAGTATGTGGTCATAAAATTGTTAAATTGCGTTGGAGGGTTAGTTGCCCTTCAACTTCAACAGCTCGTCGTCCAGCCTTATTCGTTATGCGACGCTGTCACGTCATTACATGAAATCAAGTTTTCTATTGCAGACCCATTCTCTTGACTATACCACCTTCGACACCAGACAGTGGATGGAAAACTACGAAAGCTCCTCCATCAATATTCCGTATGATTGCCTTTACCTTGCCGATCTCCAATCGAGTCACGACGCAGTACAAAATATGCTTTTCCGCCCCGCTCATTCCGCCGCAACCCCTATAAACTGTCACGCCCCGGCCAAGCTCGTTAATGATCATTTCACGAATGGTAGCGTTCTGGTCCGAGACAATTGTGATAGCCGTATATTCGTCAATTCCGTGCATTACGAAGTCAAGCGTCCTCGCGGCAGCGCTGTATGTTAGGATAGAGTAAAGCGCTGCATCAATACCCAGGACAGACATCGCAATCAGGAAGAGTACAACATTGAATATGAGGATCACATCGCCCACTTTTAGCAGGTAGCTTCGCCTGCTGATTAGGAGCGCCGCAATCTCCGTTCCGTCGAGTACCGCACCGCCACGGATTGCAAGTCCGATCCCAGCTCCGATAAAGAAACCACCGAACACGGCAGTAAGCACTAAGTCTGGTGTGACGTCAGGGTAGGGAATGATAGCAAGGGCGACAGCGAGACTTGTGATTCCGAGAGCGCTGCGCACCGCTAATGCGCAACCCATCAGCCGGTAGCCGACTGCAATGAATGGCAGGTTGACCAATGGCAGCAACACGTATAGTGGAAGGACGGTTATCTTAGCGAGCAACATGGATACACCCGTCACCCCACCGTCAATAAAATTGCTCGACAATAGGAACCCCTTAAGGCCCATACCGGCTGACAGGATACCCATCATGACGAGTATGGCGTTCGGGATTTCGCTTTTCAACCTTTTCATGTCTGGAACTCAGTCGCTCTATTTTTTATTCTTAAATAACGCATAACGTTTGCGGACCACTCGAGCCGCCTCAGGCTTCGCGGGAAAATCAAACCCCGTTCCTCGGCGTCAAGTGTATTATTCGCAGGTTATCCTTCCGGCCTCGTCTTCTTAGCAAGCAGATATATGCGATAAAAGCTCAGTTTTATTCGCTTCGTTTTATCTGCCTGATCCTCAAATGAACCCCTTACGATGCGTCTGAAAGCATCTATATACTCTTGAGATAATTGGATACCGTAGTAAGCCTGATTCAAATATCCTGCAGCCGCCCCGGATTCAAAAATTTTGTAGGTCTCTTCGGCCGTATGATATGTTACAACTTCATCTATTGTAGCCTTGTCCACCTCGAAACCGGCACGGCGGAATAACTCAGCATATTCTTCGGCGGTATCCCGAAAGAACCAGGGCTGATTAAAACAAGCAAAAGTATTTTGAGTAGCTTCGTTATTCTTTACTTCAGCAATGGCCCTGAGAAAATTTGGGCAGTAATTATCCTTGGCGGGTGCTTGGATTGCGATTTTGCCATTTATTCTTAAAGATTCGTAACACGCCTTGACCGCTTTGGCTGGGTCGGTAAACCACTGAAAGGCTGAATTGCAGAGAATTATATCGAATTCGTTTTGATAGTCGATCTGCTCAGCAGAACAGACTTGAAAGGAAATACCTTGATTTAAGAATTTCTCCTTTGCCTTTTCAATCATCCCATCGGAAGAATCAACTCCGACAACTCTCCCTCGTGTTTTCTCCCCTATTAGTCTTGATATATGTCCAGTGCCGCAACCCAAATCAAGCACATCGTCATCTGGCTGTATATTAAGAAGGTCAAAGAGGATGTCACTTGCTGACTTTTGAACTATTGAATCGTTTTCGTATTTTTCAGAAATTGCATTGAAATTGGCCATGATATCTTCCTGTAGTCTTCAGGATAACGACAGCATCAGGCGCGCGCGGCCAAAGACTTGATGAAACGCTTCGCCACTTTCTCCGCGCGTGCCTGGATGCATTTGTGTACGCCCGGCACGGCGTGAACTTATGGGGTGAAAGCCCCCTGTATGTGAATCCTGTCAGTGAATTATATCACTGACACAAATACTAACCAAAGGCAAGGGCGCAGCCGCGATGAACCGTCCGAAGGCGGAGCGAAGCGAAAGGCTCGCCGCAGGCGGGAGCGACCGCAGGGAGCGTCCAACCCTGAGTGTAACGTTATGAGCCGACGAACAGAAACGGCATACAAGGCCAAGTCTCCGGGCAAGTTAGCACAACATAACGAAGCCCTGGATTCAGGAGATATGGTAAATGCCGCGGTTGTGTAGCAACAGTTCACGTTCTTATCCGGGGAGACCTGAATCTTCTTAAACTCGGTACCCCTCTGGATGCTGCCATATCAGTCGGAATGAGCCGGAAAGGCCCGTGGAGACTGGCGCGAATATTTGCAACGCAACTCGGCATGACCCATCAATGGCTAAAGAAACAGGGGCTCATATCTGTCAAAGAACTGTGGGTGAACATTCACTATCCGGCCACGGCCCGATAGCTTACATGAACCGCCCGGTGCGGACCCGCATGCCGGGCGGCGTGGGGGCTGGGGGAGAAAAACTCCCGGCTACCCGATTAGCTTTCCGACTCAAGTGCCTCCAAAATCCTGGCAGAATCCTCGACCATTTTTACACATATTGTTTTGAATAAATTTTGATCTTGTGCATGTTTCATCCCGTCCGGAGTACTGATATCGCAACCGAGAAGTTCTCGACAGATCACAGATCCATTTAATTTTTTAAAACTTTCCGAGAATTCCACCACGCGTGAATAGACTTCGATTCGTCCTGATAGTTCTTCGCAATTTTCTGAAGCATGACGAAGACCTAAGACCATGAGTGCACCTGTTACCGCTCCACACATTTCCCCCAATCGCATCCCTCCGCCAAATCCGGCTGCAATCTGCATCGCTGTCTTTCGGGGCAATCCAAGTGGAAGACTGTAGACTGAAAATATGGCTTGCGAACATGCGCATCCATCAAGAAACATTTGGGTTGCATTTGAAACACTACTCATTGGAAGTCATAGTCAAGCTCACGATGCTTATCTGAAAAATGTTTTTGCAAAGAAAGCGAAAAAGATTCAGGCTCTGTCATAGCGGCTCCTTTTAATGAGCTTTATCAATGTCACCTGAGGCTGCTGAAACTTCAGGGGAAAGGCCAGAAAACAATTGACTCCTATTCCCGGGCAGTCCGTCGAGTCGGTGAGCGTTTTGGCTGCTGTGCCGAATCAAAGCGCTGGTCGTGAAAATAACGAATGAAGCTTGGACATTTTTAGATAGCAAAAATGCGACATCTTTCTTGACAACGACCGTCAGAGCCTGAATGCCAGCGGGAAAGGAAACGCCTTTGGCAGAGACATAAACTCAAAACCGATCCGGACTACCGCGCCAATCAGATGGATTGCAGGCAACGCTGGAAAGAAAAACATCCAGATTATTGGCGCAACTGGCGACAAACTCATGACGCCTACGTCCAGAAAAATCGGCAGAATTCCCGCCTCAGGAGGCAGTTTGCAAAGATGGACTCGTTAAAACCGAAAAAAGATTCGATATCAGGTAGTTACTACCTCA
This sequence comes from Desulfobacteraceae bacterium RAAP-1, assembly GCA_001443525.1. Classification (GTDB taxonomy): domain Bacteria; phylum Desulfobacterota; class Desulfobacteria; order Desulfobacterales; family Desulfatirhabdiaceae; genus RAAP-1. Next base: position 46,897 of record LKPX01000023.1, read on the forward strand.
TTTCGGGTGATGTCGATGTGTCCATGTTTGCAAAGATGGACTCGTTACCCCAAAGATTCAATATTATTCCATGTGGTTAATCATTTATGTGTTGGTTTGCAAAATAGGACTCGTTCGACCGGCTCCATTTTCTCTGATAAGGTACCGCCAAAAAATGGAGGCTGCCATGATTCAAAAGACTATTTTAAATCCAAAACGGGTTCGCACCATTCAATCGAGCTTTGCCTGTATCGAACATCACTTTGTATCGGATGGCTTTTTGAAGCATCTATCCCATCATGAACTCTTGCTGTACTTTTTTCTGGTATTGGCCGCCGATCGAAACGGGCTTTCCTACTACAGCTACGACAAAATATGCTCCCTGCTGCATCTTACGCTTGATCAATACGTCGATGCCCGAAACGCCCTCATCGATAAGGATCTGATCGCGTTCAACGGAACACTGTTTCAGGTCCTTTCGCTGCCCCCAAAGCAGGAGGTGTTCAAATGATCGATAAACGGCTGCTTTTTGACATTCACCGGTTGAACGACATGGGTCATTCCGACAGGAAAATCGCTGCCATGCTCGGTATTGGCAGAAGAACCGTTCGTAAGTACCTTGATCACCCCGACATTCAGAAAATGTCCTGTAACCGGACCAGCAAGCTCGATCCGTTCAAGGAGAAAATCGATGCCTTACTGAAAGATGATCCCGATCTCAGTGGCGAGATCGTGCGGCAGCAGATTCAAAAATCAGGCTACACCGGCGCCAGGAGCATTTTGTATGACTATCTCAAGGCAGTTCGACCCAACAACAAGGTGCCCCGAGCCTTCATCCGTTTTGAAACCGAGGCCGGCCAGCAGTTCCAGATCGACTGGGGCGATCTGGGATGTTTAAGCTGCGGCGCGATCCGTCGAAAGCTCTATTGCATGGCCGTTGTCGAATGCCACAGCAGAATGCTGTATCTGGAGTTGACCCACAGCCAGTGCCAGGCATGTGTACACCAGAGCCTTGTGAATGCATTCCGGTTTTTTGGGGGAACGCCCAAAGAGATCGTCACCGACAACATGCTCACTGCCGTTCTCGACCGGGATGGCCCGTTAATTCGTTACAATGAGGCGTTTCTGGATTTTCTCAGACCCTTTCATATCCTCCCCAGGCCCTGTCATGTGCGGCAACCCCAGGAAAAGGGCAAGGTCGAAAGAGGCGGTATCGGCTACATCAAACAAAATTTCTGGCCCCTTCGGGACGCGCAAAACCTCGATGACCTGCAGCAGCAGGCCAATCAGTGGC
>LKPX01000024.1 GCA_001443525.1 Desulfobacteraceae bacterium RAAP-1
GACCGCAATCACCGTCACCGATCCGTACATCCGCCTGTTTTACCAGATGCGCAACTTCATGGAATTTTTGGAGACCGTGGTCAAGCACAAGGCTCCGGATGAGGAGGTATCCATTCATCTGGTGACGACGGAAGATGAGTTCAAAGGCGAGCAGCAGAAGGAAAACTTCGAGAAGATGAAGGAGTCCGCAAGCAGCGTGGGCGTGAACTTCACCTGGGAATTCGACGGCACCGGTGCGATCCACGCCCGCCACATCGTGACCGACCACGGCTGGAAAATCTCCCTGGATCGCGGCCTCGACATCTTCCAGCATTACGAGATGAACGATGCCTTCACCTTCGCCAATCGACTGCAGCAATACCGCCCATGCAAGGCGTTCGAGGTGACCTTCATTAAACACAAACCGAATGGACCTGAGGGGGAATAACATGAGCGGGATATCGGCATCACTGAGCAAATGGTTTTCAGAGCGCCCCCATTGGCTCCAGATTGCGGCTACTCGGCTACTTCAGCAGCCTGAGCTTACTGACAAAGACGTCTCTGAGCTCGCAACCCTGTGCCAGCAGGAAGCCGACGGTAAACTGCCCAAAACGACCTGTTCCTTTCCCGCTACCGCGTTCTCCCATGGCGCAGCAAACACTCTACGTTTGTGTTCGATCAGTGATGTCGAAGGAGTAAACGCCCTTGCTCCGAAAAAGCCACTGGAGTTTGGCAAGGGCAATATCACGATTGTTTATGGCAACAACGGGTCAGGCAAATCCGGTTACGTCAGGCTCCTCAAACATGTATGCGGAGCCCGCGAGACGGGTACCCTCCACCGCAATGTCTATAAGCCCGGCTCTGCCGCACAGAAAGCCTGCATTTCGTTTGAGCAAGACGGCGTACCGAAGACTCATACCTGGTCAGGGCAAGGTATCTGCGATGATCTCAACAGCGTTGATATTTTCGACACCTCGTTTGGCAAGGCCTTTGTCAGCAGCGAAGACGAGGTGCGCTACGAGCCGCCGGTTCTATCGTTTTTCAGTTCGCTCATCCTCGCATGCGAAAAGGTCGCATCGGCCTTGGACGCCGAGGCCAACCGGCGCCAGTCTAAAAAGCCGAATATCCCGGCCGACAAGAAGGTAACCCCTGAAGGTATCTGGTACGAAGCCATCAGCGCCAAGACCAGCGCCCAGGACATCGACAAGCATTGCACATTTGCCAGCGCTGACGAGACCGAGATGCAAACGTTGCAGCAGCGCCTTGCCGAGCAGGCACCGGCGGAAAAAGCAAAACAGTTGAAAAAACAGAAACAGCATATCGACACTCTGGTTCAGGATGCCCAAAAATATCTGAAGCAATTATCGGACGAGAATTACCGACGGATCATTGCTGCCAAGAAGAAGTCAATTCTCAAGAAGACAGCGGCAGACACGGCGGCGGAAAAGGTATTCTCCGGTAGCGAGTTGGAAGGCATCGGATCTGATGTATGGAAAGAGCTTTGGGAAGCAGCCCGGAACTACTCTGTATCGGCGGCCTACAAAGAAGCCGAGTACCCGAATGTTTCTGATGGTTCCCGTTGTGTCCTGTGCCACCAGAACTTGACCCAGGAGGCCAAAGAGAGACTGATCTCCTTCGAAAATTTCGTGAAGGGCGAAATGCAGAAAGCCGCAACGGATGCGGCCAGGGAATACGAGACCGCCAGTCAAACTATCGAGGCACTACCGACATCGGAGACGCTGAAGACACGTATCGATGCGGCTGGTATTTCACAGGATGAAGTCGCCAGCCAGGTGACGGGTTTCTTTGCTCAATTGCAGGATAGAAAAGACCTGCTCCCTGGGATCGATTCCGAGGAAACCATTCCCGATCCTCTGCTCTCACCGAAATGGATCAATGAAGCCAACGCCCAGTCGAAAAGCCTCGGTGAACTCGCAGCAAAATATGACGAAGACGCCAAAAGCGACAATCGAGAGGAGATCAAGAAAAAGCTAAACAGCCTGCAGGCGAGAAAATGGTTGTCTGAGCACCGCGCTACCATTGAAGAAGAAGTCACCCGATTGAAGATTCTGAATCAGATCAAGGTAGCCAAAAAATCCGCTGATACGACTGCTTTATCAAGGAAGAAAGGGGAGCTGGCAGAAGCCTTGATCACGGATGCGTTCGTGCAAAGGTTCAACGTGGAGCTCAAGGCCTTGGGCGCATCTCAGGTGAAGGTTGAGCTCGTGAAATCAAAAGTCTCCAAGGGCCGAGTCCTTCATAAGCTCCAGCTTCGGGGGGCCTCTCAGAATGGCCTCGCCGATGTGCTGAGCGAGGGAGAAAATCGGATCGTTTCCATTGCGGCTTTTTTGGCCGACGTCACCGGAAAGAGCAACCAGGCCCCGTTTATCTTTGACGATCCAATATCCTCACTCGACCAAAGCTATGAGGAGGCCGTGGTTCAAAGACTGATCGAGCTGTCTCAGGACAAGCAGGTCATTGTCTTTACTCACCGCCTGTCCTTGCTGGGAACGGTACGGCATTTTGCCGAGAAAAAGACCATCAAGCCCGATGTGGTGAGCATTCGCTCTGCAGACTGGGGGACCGGAGAGCCAGCTCCCATTCCACTTTCACAGAGCGACATCAAATCCGCCCTGAACACACTCATGAATCAGCGGTATCAGGATGCAAAGAAGGCAAGTGAGAACGGAGAATTTGAGCATGCCGAAATCTTGCTGAAGTCGATATGCAGCGATTTCAGGACATTGGTGGAGCGCTCCATTGAAAATGATCTGCTATGCGGGGTGGTTCAAAGATTTCAGCGGCCGGTCCATACATTGAAGCTCAAGGACCTGGCCAAATTGAAACACGCGGATTGCAATCTCCTTGATTCGCTCATGACCAAATACTCAGGGTTTGAACACTCACAGCCAACAGAATCTCCAGTGGAACTTCCGAAGCCAGACGATCTTCTGGCCGACATGACTTCATTAAAAACCTGGCGTGAAGAATACGCGAAGCGTCCCGCCTCTGCGGTGGCTGGGTAGTATTAAGCAGCCCCTCTTCTATTTCGAGTACCCCTGCCACAGCCCAAAGGAAAAGCGATGGTTCATGATGCGGGTCACACCATTTCAAATCGATGGAAGCAGCTACTTCGTCATCTCTCACCAGAACATCACCGAACGAAAAATGGCGGAAGAGGAGGTACGAAACCTCGCAAGAATCTATGGTCTGACCACCTGGAAAGACGTGCCGTCTGTAAAAATCCAGAAGTTCGACGTCAGCGTGGCCAAGAATTACCTGACCGAAGACGAAATGACGCAGCTAAGCCGACTCGTTGCCGCCTATCTGGATGTTGCCGAGGATATGGCGCTGCGCAAGATTCCCATGACCATGCAGGATTGGGAAACCCGCCTGAACCGTTTCATCGCGGCTACCGACCGCGAGATTCTGCAGGACGCGGGCAAGGTGACCGCCGAAATCGCCAGGGCCCACGCCGAAAGCGAGTTTGAGAAATATCGCATCACCCAGTACCGCCTGTTTGAGAGCGACTTTGACCGCTTACTCAAACAGTTGCCGTCGAGCAGCCCCCCGGAGGAGGAACCATGAATCTGACCAGCGAAGACAAACGGCTGCTGGAAGAGGATATCCTCCAGCTTACAAAACGGATCGGCGAAATCGAGAATACACATGATAAATCTTCTGAATCAGCCGGACCCAGTTCTTTTTTTATAAAACCATCAGGAAAGGCGCTAATGTGAATTTTTCAACAATTATAACCCCAATGTCGTTGGTCTGGTTTGTCGTGCTGGCAGTTCTGCTGGCAGTGCTGAAAACGTCCTGGTTCAAGGGGGTTTACGGCGAATTCATGGTGAATGCAGCGGCCAGGCTGAGGCTCGATAGCCATGAATACCGCCTCATCAAAAACGTTATGTTGCCCACAGATAACGGAACTACCCAAATCGACCACATCATCGTCTCGATCTATGGCGTTTTCGTGGTGGAAACCAAGAACATGAAAGGATGGATTTTCGGCGCTCAGGATCAACCGATGTGGACGCAGAAAATCTATCGGCATTCGGAGAAATTTCAGAATCCGCTCCGTCAGAACTACAAACATGTAAAGACGCTCGAGCAACTTCTCGGACTCAGAGAAAGGCAACTTCATTCCCTGGTCGTATTTGTCGGTAACAGCGTCTTCAAAACCCCAATGCCTGAAAATGTGACCCGCATCGGCGGTTGTATCCGGTATATCAAGTCGCAACAGCGTCCGGTGCTGTCGCCGTCGGAAGTCGAGCATATCATCGAACGCATTGGAACAGGCCGCTTGCCGTCATCGTTCAAAACCCGCAGCGACCATGTAAAACATGTCCGAAGTATCGTAAAAGAGAAGCAAAACGGTGTGATCTGTCCCCGGTGCGGCGCGCCGATGGTACGGCGGACATCGAAAAATGGCCAGGGCGCCGGCAGGCAGTTCTGGGGATGTTCGAGATTTCCCGAGTGCCGAGGCATCGTCAATATCACACAGTCTCCCCAAGATAGCCGCAACGCTTCCGCACAGCCATAAAAGACTGTGCGGGCTGATGTCCGCAATCCCCATTTCGGTAATACAATAGAGTCGCCTCAAAAATCCCGTGTTTTTCTGTAATCCCGCATACCCTAAACGCTTCTGCCACTTTTCCCGCCTATCTGGAAATGTCCTGCCGGATGCCGTCTGTTCGAGCTTGAAATACCCAACGAAAAATCACCCACAGCGCAGTATTTAACCGCAAGCATCGGCTTGGCCTGCCTGCTTCCCTTCTGTAACTGTCGCCGCCTTGGCTGACAAGCACTTGAATCTTCGGCAGAAATACCCAATAGTTCCAAAATACACAAACGATGTTTTTTCTATTGACAACTTCTCTCATTATTTTTTAGTGTCCATATCAATTCCATCTCGTATAAACCGGGAAGGATGAATCCTGACGCCTTCGTAAAAAGTCCGCATGCCGCGTTGCGCCGCATCCTTCGTCATTGCAGCGTATCACAAGTACGCTTCATTCCTCAGGATTTGCGCGCCTTGCCTGCGAACATTTTACGAAGTCGTCCAAAAATCGACTTTTTATGAAGTCGTCAGATTTGGTTTGTGCGGGTGAACCTATGATTCATATTCTGCTGACGGTGCTTGACCTCGGCGGCACGTTTGTATTTGCCATCAGCGGCGCGGCGGCGGCGGTCAAGCACCGGTTGGATATTTTCGGCGTGATGGTGCTCGCGTTCGCCGCCGGCAATGCCGGTGGCGTCACCCGAGACCTGCTGATCGGTGCTGTGCCACCTGCCGCCATAGCGAACTGGAGTTATCTTGCGGTTTCCATCCTGGCGGGCCTTACGGTATTTTTCTGGTATCCGCTGATCGCGCGCTTGAACAACCCTGTGCTGTGGTTCGATGCGGTGGGGCTAGCGTTTTTCGCGGTCGCCGGCACACAGAAGGCGCTGGTCCATGAAATCAATCCGGTGATGGCTGCGCTGCTCGGCATGTTAACCGGCATTGGCGGCGGAATGCTGCGAGACGTGTTCGTTGCGGAAATTCCGGTCGTTTTGCGCGCAGACCTCTATGCGCTGGCGGCGCTTGCCGCCGCAGTTGTTGTCGTCACGGGACAGGCGCTCCATGTTTCGCCGATTGCCACCACGATCGTTGGCGGCGTGCTGTGTTTTGCATTGCGCTACATGGCCATTCGTCATGGTTGGCATCTGCCCGCAGCCTGGCCGCCGCGAGGGCAATCTGGCGAATTGAACAAGCCGGATAGCCGGCGAGACAACAGGAATTCTTGATATGCAAGCCTTTGTATTGCAATGCGGCAAGCTGTTCGACGGGATTTTTGACCGGTAATTAGCATATTATGTAACCAGCCCTTTCAAGGTAGTACTTATTACTTTTTTCTGCCAGCCAGTGGTCTGGCAGTGGAAACATGAGGAGAATTTTTGTTCAGAATTCTTTCTGGCGCAGGCTTCTTTGGCCCACGTTTGTGCTTTTTGAAGGCCGATAGTTTAACTTTTGCCGCCAGCATCATGAGAACATCAATGAATTCAAGAATCGACATCCGGGCAAATAAAGACCACTCTTCATCGGGAATTGCAATCATCATTCCCCGGTATGTTCCGGATATTTCATCGGCCAGATAATAACCAGATACGTCGTTTTTAATCGTCTCTGCCCCATGAACGCTTGCAAGAGCCGCTTTCACCACGGAAAGGATATTATAAGTTACCAGCGCCACGCAAAACCCAAAAAGGGCTGCCCGTGGATAGCCGAGCGTGTTGATCTCCGAATTCAAGTGTTCGGTAAGCTCTTGAAAAGCTGTTTCGATCGTCCAGCGAGTCCGATACAACTCGGAGATCTTTATGGCATCCGCCGCTTCCTGCGGCAAATTGCAGATGATATGAATCTCCTGATCGTGATCGCGGGTTTCTTTCTTCAGTACGAGGCGGCAACGTCTGAAAATATGTTCTTTATCATTTGAATCGACAACCGATATGGGTTGTTCGTAAACGGTTCCCGTTGCGGTTTCACCGACGTATGTTTCTTCTCCCACACAAAAACCTTCATTCGTGTGCTGACCATCGCATTGCTGATGTAATAAGAATAGATCGGATTATCCCCCACGGTTCTTCGAATAATCAACCAGACGCTCTCTTTGGGAAGTCCACCTTTGGCAAGAACAATCAGTCTTTTTGTGAATTCATATTCAATGGGGCCTTTGGTCCCCTCGGAAACCTTGCGGCGGTACCAGAAAAACGGATTCAGGTTCTTTCCGTATTCTTCAAAAGTGATGGGTTCTTTCTCTGATGTTTTCAACACCAGCTTGGATTTTTGTTCTTTGCCGTGCTTGTAATGTTTTGTCTCAGTAACAGGGCGCCTTAGCCAGCATTGTGTATTTCCCGGAATACTGACCATATAGGTTACATCCGGTATTGCTTCTACAGCATTTCGGAAGCCGGGATGGTTTCCATAAACTGAATCCGCTGTAACATAACGGAAAGGTATTTTACCGGAACGAGCGATTTCTTCCAGCATTTCAACAGCGATTTCAGGCTTTGTTTTAGCGGAAACCTGAGTAAATTGCCAGACACAGCTACCGCTGCCTGCCATTTGCCGGAATCAAAAAACTTGAACATCGAGTGACAGGCATTATTTTTATATGCATTCTCATTCTTGTCCAAAAACGGTTTTATAGAAATAGTTCTCTAAATTCTTGAAAAGTTGCCTCCTTGTAAGGCATGGTTCGACTGCGAGGAAAAACCGATAGCCAAAAACAAGGAGGCAGGCAGATGGTACGACATGCAAGTTTGTTTAGTCAATTGGTTGCGTTGGATGTTGTGCCAGCCCCCATATCCTCCGTCGCTCTGCGACATACCGAAGTATGCCTGCGTCTTGCGGATTTGCGCACTGTGTCTGCGAACTTTTTACAAAGCCGTCTGAAAACCGATTCGTTACTACCTCTGAATTCTATATGTTCTGCATTTCACAGGCCATGATGGTATGTTTGCACAACACCGAGGTTGTAATCGATCCGACGCCTCCGGGAACCGGGCTGATTTTGGCGACAATGGGTTCGGCCTGGGCAAAATCCACATCGCCGCAATATTTTCCAGGATTGTCCGGATCGGAGTTAATGCCCACGTCGATGACGGTTTGTCCGGCCTTGAAAAAATTGGCTTTGAGCATCTTGGCCCTGCCTACCGCCGCGATGACGATTTCTCCGTCCTGGCAAACGCCCGGCAGATTTTCTGTCCGGGAATGGCAAACCGTCACCGTGCCGTTTTCCCGCAACAGCAGCATGGCCAATGGTTTACCGACCACAAGAGAGCGCCCCACAACCACGCATTTTTTGCCCTTGATCGGAATATTGTAAAATTTGAGCATTTCCATACAGGCACTGGGGGTGCAGGGAGGAAATCCGGTCAGGTCATCGGTAAAGACTTTGGCTGCGCCGCTGGTGGTAAGGCAGTCCACATCTTTTTCGACCGGTATCAGGGTTCTGATTTTGCGCTCATTGAGATGTTTGGGCAGCGGAGAGAACATCAGAATTCCGTTCACATCTTTTTGAGCGCCGATACCGGTCACCGCTTTTTCAAAAGCCGCCTGATCGATGGTTTCCGGAAATTCAAACACCTGACAGTCCATTCCGACGCCTGTGCAGGTTTTCTTTGCGCCACCTTCATAAAACAAATCGTCAGGGCGGGCGCCCACGCGGATAATGCCAAGTTTCGGAGTGGTGCCTTTGGCTTTCAATGCCTCAACCCGTTTGATCATATCTGCCTTCATAGCCTCTGCAACTGGTTTTGCTTTCAGAATTTCCGCCATTGTGAATCTTCCTCCTTGTTATTTTAAAAGTTTGGAAATGACCAGATTTAAGGTTTTATCTGCAATTTTGCATCCGTCGCTCACCAAACGTTCCATTTCTTCCCGTGCGGCTTTGACAAACCCCTGATCCTTGATGGTGTTGAGGTTGATGATGACATTGAGCTGGCCGGAAATCAGCGCGGCTTTCATAAACGCCACACCGCATCCCACATCGGAAATCGCAAGCATGGTTCCGATCTGCCCCATGCGCTGATGAATTTTGATGCCTTCATACGCCTTGCGCATGATCTCCATAGGCACGGAACATGCAACTTTGGAACACTGCTCCATGGTGGCCGCCTTGAATGCGATTTCTTCCGGCGTGTTTTTCGGAAGCCCATAGGCTTTGGACAGGGGTTCGAAAACTTCCGCATCTTTATCCACCAGCGATTGCAGTTCGGAAATGACTTTGGAACCTTTTTCGATCAACTCCTTGACCTCGGGTTCGACATCCGCATACTTCTTTTTGCCGACCGTGAGATTACCCACCATGTTGGAAAGAGCCATACCGATCGCACCGCCCATTGCCGCGGCTCCGCCGCCGCCCGGAACCGGGGCCTTGGATGCCAGTACCTCGATAAACTCCTTGCAGGATTTGTCTAACATTGATGCCATGTTTCAGTCCTCCACCTTTATGAGTTGTGATTGCGATTTCCGGCAGTACAGCCGCCGGGGACATATGCCCGATCGGCGGCGTTACCAGCCGGCCGAGCTAAATTATCAATACGACACCATCGATATTTCTATCCGTCATCAGCCATTTGGGGACAGATACCGCGCCGTGTGCGACACATCCGTTCTTTCGGCAAGTTCGTGCGGGGCGCCGGCCGCCGTGACGCGGCCTCCGGCCTGTCCGCCTTCCGGTCCCAGATCGATGATGCAATCAGAAGCCCGAATGATCTCCAGATTGTGTTCGATCACGACCACGGTGTGACCGTGATCCACGAGCGATTGCAGCACCTGAATCAGGCGCTCGACATCCGCGGGGTGAAGCCCTGTGGAAGGCTCATCGAGAACGTAAAGGGTGTGGGCGCCGGACGGCTTGACGAGCTGATGCGCCAGTTTGATGCGCTGGGCTTCGCCGCCGGAAAGGGTGGGGCTGGGCTGCCCCAGCCGCAGATATCCCAGACCGATGCTGCATACCAGAGACAGCGCCCGGTGAATGCCCGGGACGGCTGCAAAAAATGCGGCGGCCTCGGCGAATGTGAAGTCCAGCACATCGGATATCGTTTTCCCCCGGTAGGTGATGGCCAGGGTTTCTGCGTTGAAGCGCTTGCCCTGGCAGATCTCGCAGGGAGTATAAACGTCCGGGAGAAAGCTCATCTCGATTTTGTTGTGTCCCTGGCCCTTGCAGCCCGGGCAGCGGCCGTCTTCGACATTGAACGAGAACCGCCCCGCGGAAAATCCCCGCGCCCTGGCGGCCGGTGTCATGGCGAAAAGCTGACGGATGTCGCTGTAAAATCCGACGTAAGACGCCGGTACGGAGCGCGGCGTTTTGCCGATCGGGCTATGATCCACTTCCAGGATTCTTCGGACGGTCTCCCATCCGGAAATTCCGGTGCATACCCCTTCCGGAACGGGATCGCCTTCCAGCCTGGCGCAGACCGCCGGATACAGCGTCTCTTTCACAAGCGTCGATTTTCCGGAACCCGATACCCCGGTGACCGCGATCAGCGTGTTCAGCGGGAATGCGGCGCTGATGTTTTTCAAATTGTTCGCCGTCGCACCCTCGATGACCATCTGCGGCTGATTTTTGTAGGGTCTGCGGCGCCCGGCGTCCGGACGGTTTTCCCGGCGCAGATAGCGTCCGGTAACCGATTGCGCCGAGTTTTTTATGAACTCCGGCGATCCGGACGCCACCACCTGTCCGCCGTCTTGCCCCGCACCGGGTCCAAGATCGATAACCGTATCCGCCTGCAAAATGGTATCCTCGTCATGTTCGACCACCAGAACTGAATTGCCCCGATCCCGCAGGGTTTTCAGCGCATCCAGGAGAATCTGGTTGTCTCTGGGATGCAGACCGATGGTGGGTTCATCCAGAATATAGAGGATGCCGGTCAGGGTGGAGCCAAGCTGCGCCGCGAGCCGAACCCGCTGGGCTTCACCGCCCGAAAGCGTATCCCCGCTTCTTCCCAGCGCCAGATACGAAAGCCCCAACCGGTTCAGCAGGGCCAGCCGCCCCGTGATTTCGGCGATGACCGGTTCCGCGACGGGTCTGTCGGCATCGCTGAAGGAAAATGCCTGTACGATGCCGCTTAGCACGTCGGATGTCATCTGCATCAGATCCCATATCGAATATCCGGCGATGGTGACGGACAGCGCCGACGGCTTCAGGCGGCTTCCGTGGCATTGGGGGCAGCGGCTGCGCCGGCCGTGATCGTCTTCCACTTCCCCCAGTCCGCTGCAAAAGTCGCAGGCGCCGTGTGGACTGTTGAACGAAAAGAGGCGCGGATCCAGCGGCTCCAGTCCCGTGCGGCAGGTGGGGCAAATTCCCTTCAGACTGAAGATGGTTTCATTTCCGGAGGATTCAATCACGGTGAAAGCGCCGTTTCCTTCCGACAACGCCGTATCCAGCAGGGCGTCAAGGAATTCGGGATTCAGTCCGCCCGCCGGCCATCGGCCGGTTTCCAGCTCGATGGTGTGTTCCCGGTAGCGTTCCAGCGCCATGCCCGGCTTCAGCGCCGTCCAGACACCGTCGATCTTGGCGCGCTGAAGGCCGTTTTTCATGGCTTTGGCCAGAACGTCCTTGTGAAAGCCCTTTCTGCCGCTCACTTTCGGCGTCAGAACGGCGGCGGATGTCACCGCGAAATGCGCCATGATCTCCGAGAACATGGCATCGCGGGACTGGGCCGCCAGCTTCCGGCCGCATGTCACGCAGTGGCGTTCTCCGAGCTTGCTGTAAAGAAGCCGCAGAAAATGGTAGATTTCCGTCAGTGTCGCCACCGTGGAACGCCGGCTGGCGTGGCTGACGCGCTGTTCGATGGCGACGGTGGGCGAAAGCCCGGTGATCCGGTCCACATCCGGTCGTTCGAGAATGGTCATGTACTGACGGACGTAAGGCGCAAGACTTTCCAAATATCGGCGCTGTCCTTCGGCGAAGAGAACGTCGAAAGCCAGAGACGACTTTCCGGAACCTGACACGCCGGTCATCACCACGAGCTGATTCCGGGGAATGGAAACGCCGATATTCTTCAGATTGTGCTCCCGCGCGCCGCTGATCTCGATGGTGTCGCCCCAGACCGCCGGCGTTTCAGACAAGGCGGCTTCACCTGCCGGCGGTAATCCGTCGGCGATGACGGCTGTCTGCGGTCTGTCCATATAAGCCCTGAGATAACGTCCCGTATGGGAATCTTCACGCTGCGAGAGGGCTTCGGGCGTTCCGGCCGCCACCACCGTTCCGCCGGCGTCTCCGCCCTCCGGCCCCAGGTCGATCACCCAGTCGCTGCACCGGATCACGTCCAGGTTGTGTTCGATGACCAGCACCGTATGGCCTCGTTCGACCAGGCGCTGCAACACTTCCAGAAGTTTTTCGATATCCTGAAAATGAAGGCCGGTGGTGGGTTCGTCCATGATGAAGAGTCTGTGGCGACGGGTGGTTTCCTGAAGAAATCGCGATAGTTTCAGCCGCTGCGCCTCGCCGCCCGACAGCGTGTTCAGGGGCTGGCCCAGCCTCAGATACCCCAATCCCACATCGGAGAGAAATTTCAGCGGGCCGGTGATTTGCGGATGATTCCGGAATGCGGCCAGCGTTTCGTCCACCGTCATGTCAAAGATGTCGGAGATGTTCATGCCGTTGAAACGGATTCCCAGAATTTCGGGCCGAAAGCGTTTGCCGCCGCATGCAGGGCAGGTCACGAATACATCGGAGAGAAACTGCATTTCGATCTTCTCGAAGCCTTCGCCCCTGCAGGTTTCGCAGCGTCCGCCGGATACATTGAACGAAAAGTGTTTTGCGGAAAAGCCCTTCTCGCGGGCTTCAGGCGCAGCGGCCAGCAGGTTCCGGACGGGTGTCATAACGCCGGTATAGGTCAGGGCGTTGGCCCTCGGGGTGCGACCGATCGGCCGCTGATCCACCAGAACGGCTTCCGAAATTTCCTCAAGGCCGATGATGGCGCGATAGGCGCCGGGTTTTTCTCCGGCCTGCCCCTTGATGCGCTGAACGGCTCTGTACAAAACGTCCTCCGCCAGCGTCGATTTCCCGGATCCGGAAACGCCGGTGATGCAGGTCATGGCGGCCATCGGAATCCGGACATCCACATTTTTGAGGTTGTGGCCGGCTGCGCCCTGAACCTGTATCCAGCGAAAATTCTGCGTGACATCCCGATGCGAAGAAACGGCGATACAGCGTTTTCCGGACAGAAAATCCGCGGTCGGCGTTCCGGTGATGCGGGCGACCGGGCCATGATACAGAATGCTGCCGCCGTTTTCTCCGGCTCCCGGCCCCAGATCCAGTATCCGGTCGGACTGACGGATGATTTCCGGGTCGTGTTCCACCAGAACAACGGTGTTGGGAAGATCCCGGAGCCGTTTCAGTATCCGCATCAGGCGGTCGCAGTCTCTGGGATGCAGCCCAATGCTGGGTTCATCGAGAACATAGAGGGCGTTGACTATGGAAGATCCCAGCGCCGATGCCAGCGCCACCCGCTGCACTTCACCGCCGGAAAGCGTCCGCGACTGCCGATCCAGGGTCAGATACCCAAGCCCCACATCCTGAAGAAAGTGAAGTCTGGACAGCACGTCGTCATAAACCATCCGGCTGGCTTCATCCGCGGCGCTTATGTTCAGATCGCTGAAAAAGGTGGTTGCGGCGTCCACATTCAGGGCATAGACGTCCGCGATGGTGCGCCCGGCCAGCCGGTAGAGCAGGGTCTCGGATTTGAAACGCGCACCGTGGCAGGTCTTGCAGGTGCTGTAGGAACGATAGCGGGACAAAAACACCCGCACCGGCATTTTGTAGGTGCGGGATTCCAGCCAGTTGAAAAATCCGCGCACGCCGTAATAAGTGTCTGTTCCCTCCAGAATGGCCGTTTGCTGCGTCTCTGAGAGCCGCCGAAAGGGGATATCGGCGGGAATATCGTGCTGCCTGCAAAACGCTGTCAGGTCTTGAAACTCAAGCTTTGCGTCCTCTCTGGCTCCCCAGGGCTTGATAGCGCCCTGTTCTAAAGATTTATCAGCGTCCGGAATCACCAAATCCCAGTCAATATCGATGGTTTTACCAAACCCCCGGCAGGTTTCACATGCGCCGACCGGGCTGTTGAAGGAAAAAAGATGCGGTTCGGGCGGCGTGTAGGATATCCGGCAATCCGCGCATTCCAGCCCCCGGCTGAAAGACAGTCGCCGACCCGAAGCGATCCATACGTCGATGCGGCCGCCGCCGAGCTGAAACGCCTGCTCTAAAGAGTCCATGATCCGCGGCTGGTCATCCGCCTTGAACCGGAGGCGATCCACCAGAATGTGAAGCTGCTGTGGATGCGATTCCGCCGGAAGGTCGGACAGCGGCTCGATGCGCCCCTCCGTCACATGACGGTCAAAGCCCATGCGAATCCAGTCGGCTATGACGCCGGAATCAGATGTGAAGGACGCCGGAAAGGTGATCCGGATTTCCACGCCATCCGGAAGGGATTGCAGCATCTCCCAGACATGGCGCGGGGTTTCGGGCAGCACCGGTTTTCCGCACTGCCGGCAGTGAAGTTGCCCCATACGGGCATAGAGCAGCTTCACATAATCCGTGATTTCGGTCATGGTGCCGACGGTGGAGCGGGAAGTTCTGACGGGGTCTTTGCGGTCAATGGCGATGGCGGGCGGGATACCCAGAATGGCGTCCGCCCGCGGCCTGTCCATCCGGTCCATGAACTGTCGGGCGTAGGGTGAGAATGTCTCGACATATCGCCGCTGACCCTCAGCGTAAAGGGTATCAAACGCCAGAGACGATTTTCCGGAACCGCTGACGCCCGTGATGACGGTGATCTGATTGAGGGGAATGTCAATATTCAGATTTTTCAGGTTGTGCTGTCTGGCGCCCCTGACAATGATGGATGAAGGTTGCATATATCAACAATATCAGCTTGCTGGAACTGACATGTCTCCTGGAAGTGGATTTAATCCTGATGGTATATATACCCAGAACTGTCACAAACTGCGTTTTTCATAAACTCCAACTCCAGCGGGAGATGCAGATTGTAACTGTTCGAGATACAGCGGAGTACGGTTCTTGGAAAATATCTATAACCTTTTATATTCATTCTGTTTATATGATATATAGGAATATATACTAAGCGCCGGAATTATCTTGTCAAGTATTATCATGGAATATATTGTAACATAATGGTGAGGCAGGAAATTCCACTTCAGGTGGCAAGGGACAAAATATACCATGTGTGATATGGTTTTGTTCATGGTCATAAGAGAAATAGGAACTGTCAGATTAATATCACTCAACAAAAAGGGGAAGGTTAAATGAGAAATGGTTTTTATTCAAATTTGGTTTTAGTCTGGTTGTTTGCCATGATATCTTTGGCGGCATTACCCGTACCGGCTACGATCGCTGATGAGACAGATTCTGCGGCCATCTCATCTTCGAAGATTGATGCCTTCAAAGCCGCTCTCACTGCGTCGGGCTACACGGTCAAGGAGTGGACATACGGAAAAGTCGATGTGGCAAAACTGGTTTGTCTTAACGCACTGAATTCGGGATACGGCAATAATGCCGGTGGCAGTTATCTCTCCATTACGGATAATACGCAGGGCGTATCGGTAGCAAGCGAATTCCAGCTTAACCCCAATGACGCCATTGTCCTCATTGGGCATACCCCGCCTCCGGTTGCCTATTTCAGCTATCGCTCATATCTGTTCAAGCGGCAATATGAGGGAGAATCGGAGCGAAGAACCCTGTTTGCCAGTCTGGGTGATACTGTGAATAATCTCACGATTAAAACGGAGGGAACCGTGTCCGCCAATACAGGTGATACTCAGAAGAATAATCTCACGGCTGATGCAGAAAAAACCGCAGCCATCGGCCCCGATCCTTACAACCAGGCTGTATTCATTGTAAGTACTGCAGATAAGGGGGTAGATGCACAGGTGAGGGCTTTGGCTATGAGTGCTGGGTTTTCACCGGATATTATGAACACAGACGTCATTCCCTCCTCTGTGGTCAAGCTTGGAAAAGGGAATGATTTTGATTCGTTCGTGTTCCTGAACCGAATAACCTTGCCAGCTTATGGACATACGCAGGAATTAGACGACTATATGCAGAATCCTGGAATGACTGTGCTTTACCTGAGTCAGTCATCATCAACTACGCCGCTCGACCCTTTTCCGACGCCGTTACTTCGTGTCCGTGGCACAGGGATGACCGAAGCTGACCTGATGCCCTCCCTTGAAGAGTTGCGAAAGGCTATTATAGATAAATATCCTGGATACAAGGCGACAGAACTCACTACGCAAGTATGGCTCAATGAGTGGCTGGACGGTATTCAAAGAAAGGCGAATCTCCTTGGCGAAATTCGTGATACAAGCTATCTGCGAACGACAGAAGATTTCCAATTGAAGGATGATCCTGATGAGTTCCTGATCATTTACGGTGTCAACCACCAGGCTACTGGAAAGGCGACATACTCGAGTTTCGTCGTTTATCAGGAAGACAAGGAACTGGGAGTCAGTTCGGTCAATAGTCCGGTTTTCACTGGAAGTGCTGCTGGTTATATCCCCAATAATGATAACGCTCCCTATCTCTACGCATGGAAAGCGGCGCGCAATTGCGGTAATGATACACAATGTCTTAAAATTGCACTGCCCGATTATCTCCAACCCTGTAATAATGTGGATGTGAGCCAGAATCTGTTTGTAGCATTTCGAGCATATCTTGAACCTGCGACAGCGGTTGGACCCAGCCCGAGTGAACTTCTTTACGATCGGGTCATTATGTTCAAGAAGTCTTCAACTAAAAATGGACAAACTCTCATTAAGAAAGATTGAAAATAGTGCTGCCATCGTTGATGCCATCGTAAAAAGTCGATTTTCGGACGGCTTCGTAAAATGTTCGCAGGCAAGGCGTGCAAATCCGCAAGGAATGAAGCGTACTTGTCGTACGCTGCAATGACGAAGGATGCGGCACAACGCAACGTGCGGACTTTTTACGAAGTCGCCATTATCGTCGGTAGTTTTACACAAAATCAGCAAAACGATCAAGCTCGCGCTCTGCCGGCTCTGGATTAAATGATGACTGTATTGACACGGAACATTATTTAAATTATGAATCAGAATCAATCATGAATTCCAGAAAGGCTTTTCTTGTGCTCAATTCTCATATAAAAAATACTATCCGGACGCTGCTTCTTGTCATGATGGGTGTGGTGCTTTTCAGGGGAGCGGCGGCGGCGGAAAGCGGCATGTCAGACATGGATGCCCGGATTGCCCAATCGTCTTCCCTGGCGGATATCCTGGATTATGCTTATCAATCAAATCCTTCCATAAAAGCGGCAAAGGCGTCGTGGCGCGGCGCCATCGAAAAATACCGCGTGGAAACCGGATATCCGGATCCTCAGTTGAGTACGGTTTACTGGCCGCTGGACCCATCTCGAACCTGGAGCAACAGACGCTTTGACGTGTCGCTGACGCAGACCATCCCCTATCCGGGAAAGCTGGGAGCCGCTGGAAGGGTTGCCGAAGCGGAATCTCAGATCGCCCGGCTGAAACTGGACAAAACGGCGCGGGATGTTGCCGTCAAAGTCCGGAAATCCTATTACGAGCTGCTGTATATCCGCGAAGCCATGCGGATAGCCGAACAGAACCGTCAGGCGCTGGATCATTTGCAGCAAATCGCCGAAACCGCATACGCCGGCAACCGGGTGGCGCTCTACGATGTTCTTAAAGCCAAATCCCAGGCCGGACAGGTTCAATATGACGGCATGCTGCTTCAGGAGCTGGAACAAACCGAGATCACCCGTCTGAATGCGCTGCTGAATCGCCCCCCGGACGCAGCGATCGGGAAAATAGAGGATCCTCCGATGTCACCGCTGGTCTTTGACCTCAAGGCGATTTATCAGATGACAGAAACGCACCGCGAAGAAATTCAGGAGGCGGAAGCGGATGTAGAAAAGTCTCACGCCGAAGCAGATGTGGCTAAGTTCCAGAACCGGCCGGAATTTATGGTGGGATTTACATACGAATACAACGCGCCGAACCCTCCGGGAACGCCTTCCGATAACATGTACGGCATTCAGTTCGGCATGACACTGCCAATATGGCCAGAGAAAAATGCGGGCCGGCGGGAAGCCGCACAAGCCGGTATAGACAAGGCGTCGGCAACGCTCAAAGACCGGATCAATGAAGCTCGAGCCTTGATCCGGGAAACGTATTTCCGGCTGAAAAATGCGCAGCGACTGGTATCGCTTTACCGCGATCAACTGCTGCCTCAGGCGACCAAAGCCATGGAAACCGCCGAAACCTGGAATCGTGAAAACCAGGGCAGTTTCGCCGATTATGTGGAAACTGAATCGGTGTGGTACAATTTTCAACTGGCGCTGGCCAGGGCCAGAGCGGATTACGGGAAATATCTGGCGACACTGGAAGGGCTGGCCGGCGTTCCGCTGACCGGTTCAGCAGCATCGGCGCCGAAGACGCCGTCACCGGGAGAAAAGCCATGAAATCTCCGGCGCTGTTGTGGATGATTGCCGCCGCACTGGTTTCCCCAGCCTGTTCTCATCATGCCGCACTGCTGGCGTCGTACAATACTTACAGCCCGCCGGCGCTTGCTTTGGCTCCGGTGTCAGCTTCCCTCCCGCCTGTTGCAAAAGTGAAGCAGCCCTCTGCTGCTGCTTCACGCACGGTGTCACAGATGGCGCAGATGCGTCACCGGTGGGATGATTCCCTGAAGCCGGACGGTAAAAACAGCAATCGTTTTTATACGCCGTCCCCCAAGCGTTTGGTTGCATTAAAACCAGCAGCAACGGACGCCACGGTCGCCGCCAGAGCGTTATCCGGCGATTTCACTCTTGAAACACTTGAAATTCTGACGCTTCTGAGAAATCCGGAAGTTATTGCCGCTGAAAACACCTTCCGCGGGAAGCTGAACGCCTACGATCAGGTCACCAATCTGGATGATATCCTGCAACAGTATTCGGCCTATACCCAGTCGGTAATGCCGGGGGTGGGAACGCCTCAGGGAGCAGCATCCCCTGATATGAAGTTTCCATTTCCTGGGGTGACAGCACTCAAAGGGGAAATCGTTCAGCAGGAAGTCCGCATTGCCAGAGAAGCTCTGGAAACCGCGCGCCGAACGGCTGTAACCTCCGCCAGAAACGTTTACTGGAATCTGTGCTACAATTATAGCGCCTTGGCAATCACCCGTTCCACCCTCGATTTGATCCGTCAGCTCGGACTGTCCGCCCGTAAGCGTTATGAAGTGGGAAAAGGAATGCTCCAGGACATGGTTCAACCCCGGATTCAGCAGGCAGTTCTGGAAGAACGTCTTCAAACCCTTCGGGAAACAGATGAAACCCTTCAGTCGGACATCCGCAGCATCGCAAATCTGCCTCCAGAAACCAAGATCGGAGCGCCTTACCGCCAGGAACCTCGACGCGATCTGCCGCCACTTAAAACACTGCTGCCTCTGGCGATGAAAAACCGCCAGGAGCTTAAAACCGCCCGCGCCATGGTCAGCAGGGCGGAGCGCATGATCGAACTGGGTGAGACCGAAACCTATCCACGTTTTACCCAGAACCTATCACTATTTGAGAATAAAGCCGTCACCCAGGTCGGCTCCTTCAGAACCGAGGAGCCTTTTGCCGTTGTCGCCGAAGCTTCCATGGGACAGGGACTGCCTCAAAATCCGTGGTTCGGTTTCAACAACGCCTATCTTCAGGAAACCCGGGACAATCTGGAGGCACTGCGCAGAAACCTGATCAATATCGAAAACAACACCCGTTACAGAGTTCGCGAGGGGCGATTCAAACTGGCCCAGGCCCTTCGCGGGGAAACACTTTATGCCGGCGCCATCGCCGGATTGTCGAAACTTTCCGGAGAAACCGTCCGGCAGCGCTATGAATCCGGTATCGCCGGAATGCGCGATGTCATCGATGCATACATGGCCTGGCTGGAAGCCCGTCTGGCCGGTGAACGCAGCCGATCCGATATCGGAATCGCCAGAGCATCTCTGGAAGCGGTGGTCGGAAAATCCTGGTGATACTTGGGAATGGGAAAAAGGGGGTATGTTGGACATCCACAGAACGAAAAACCGGTTTTCCATGAAAATTTTTCTGGCGGTACTTGCAGTGGTAATGGTGGCGGCAGCATCCTGGTGGACAGGTTTTCGGTCAGGCGTGAAGCATCAGGGTGCGCCCGCAGGCCACAAACTGCTGTTTTACCGCAATCCCATGAACCCCGCCATCACGTCTCCGACACCGGCCAAAGACGAGATGGGTATGGATTACGTTCCTGTATATGCGGATGACGCCCAGAAACCGGCCAAATCGCTTCAGCAGCAGGCCGATGATTTTTTTGCCGATACTCCGCCTCCGAAGGTTCCCGGCCTCAGCGCTGTCACGCTGACTCCACAGGAAATTCAGCTTTCGGGAGTTCAGGTGGCGGAAGCCGTGACGGCGCCGGTACAGCGCACGATCCGCACGGTGGGAATCGTGGTGCCGGATGAAGCCCGCATTCACCGGGTACAGATAAAGACCAGCGGTTGGATCGAACAGCTTTTTATCAATTTTTCCGGCCAGTCCGTAAAAAAAGGAGAGCCTATTTTTTCATTGTATTCTCCGGAGCTTGTGAGCAGCCAGGAAGAGTTCGTCAAGGCCAGACAACTGGCGCGGCAGCAAAAGGGACTTACTGGAAAACATTCTCCGGGGCAGCAACTGGAAGACGCCGCCAGGCTGCGGCTG
The DNA here is from genome assembly GCA_001443525.1 of Desulfobacteraceae bacterium RAAP-1. GTDB lineage: Bacteria > Desulfobacterota > Desulfobacteria > Desulfobacterales > Desulfatirhabdiaceae > RAAP-1. The sequence goes on from LKPX01000024.1 coordinate 20,227, forward strand.
AAACTGCTGGACGTGCCGGATGATGTCATCCATCTACTTGAAACCACAGGAAAGCCTCTGCACACCGTCACGCTGCTGTCTCCTGCGGACGGATATGTCATGGCCAAGGACATTTTTCAGGGGCAGGAGGTCAGGCCCGGCATGGAGCTTTACACGGTGACGGATCTGTCCCGAATCTGGGTGGATGCTGAAGTGTATGAGTACGAAGCCGGAGAAGTCCATCCGGGACAGGAGGGGAGCCTCACGACATCGTTTGATCCATCTCTTCGGTTGACCGGAAAGATTGCCTATGTATATCCCTATCTCAACCGTGACAGCCGGACGCTGAAAGTCCGATTCAGTTTTGAAAACCCGAATCTGCGGTTAAAACCGGGCATGTATGCGGACATCACGCTGATGATGAGCGCCGGCGCCGGCATCGTGATTCCGGATTCCGCAATCATGGATACGGGCGTCCGGAAGATCGTCTTTGTGGACAAGGGGCAGGGCCGCTTTGAACCCCGTGAGGTGACATCCGGGGTGAGCAGCAACGGCAAAATTCAAATACTGTCCGGAATCAAAGCCCATGACCATGTCGTAATCCATGCCAATTTTCTTCTGGATTCCGAATCGAATTTAAAAGCCATGATTGACGCCGCCATGGCTCCCAAACAGCAGGCCGGCCCATGATCAAAAAAATCATTGAATTTTCCGCAACAAACCGGCTGCTGGTGGTGATGGTTGCCATCGTCGTCATGATCATGGCCGTTTACACGCTGAAGGCCATCCGTCTGGATGCGCTCCCGGATCTGTCGGATACCCAGGTCATTGTGTATTCCAGATGGGACCGCTCCCCGGATATCATCGAGGATCAGGTAACCTATCCCATTGTATCCACCCTGCTGGGAGCGCCCAATGTCAAGGCCATCCGCGGGCTGTCGGATTTCGGATTTTCCTATGTTTATGTCATTTTTAAAGATGGCACGGATATTTACTGGGCAAGATCGCGGGTTCTCGAATATCTTTCCAAGATTCAATCTCAGCTTCCCCGCGGGGTGCGCACGGAACTGGGGCCCGATGCCACCGGCGTGGGCTGGGTATATCAGTACGCGCTGGTGGACAAATCCGGAACCCATTCCCCGGATCAGCTCAGGTCTTATCAGGACTGGACGCTGCGCTATGCGCTTCAATCCGTTCCCGGAGTCGCAGAAGTGGCCTCCATCGGCGGATACGTCAAGCAGTACCAGATTACGGTGGATCCCAACCGTCTGGCGGCATATGGAATTTCCTTTAGTGATGTCGCCACGGCCATTCGAGAATCCAACAATGAAGTCGGCGGCCGGCTCATCGAATTTTCCGGAACCGAATACATGGTGCGTGGCAAGGGGTACAGCCGGAGCATTTCTGATTTCGAAAAAATCGTGGTGAAGGTGACACAGGATGGCACCCCTGTGCTTCTGAAAGATATCGCGCATGTGGCCATCGGCCCGGAAATCCGCCGGGGCGTTGCCGATCTGGACGGGAAAGGCGATGCCGCAGGAGGCATTGTGATCATGCGGCATGAAGAAAATGCGCTGAATGTCATCAGCCGTGTCAAAGCCAAACTGCAGGAGCTGAAGCCTTACCTGCCCAAAGGCGTTGAGATTGTGCCATGTTATGACCGTTCGGGACTGATTGTCCGTGCTCTTGAAACCCTGCGGCACGAGCTTAAGATCGAGATGATCATCGTCTCTTTTGTCATTCTGGTGTTCCTGTGGCATGTCCCGTCCGCCATTGTGCCCATTGTCACCATTCCGGTATCCATCCTCATATCATTTATCCCTTTGTATCTGATGGGTGTCACGGTCAATATCATGTCTCTGGCCGGTATCGCTATTTCCATCGGCGTTCTGGTGGACGGCGCCATTGTGGAAGTGGAAAATGCTTACAATCGACTCTATCACTGGCAGGCGGAAGGCCGCAAAGGGGATTTCCACTTAGTGCGACTGGAAGCGCTTAAAGAGGTCGGCCCATCGGTATTTTTTTCGCTGCTGGTGATTGCCGTGGCGTTTCTTCCTATTTTTGCGCTGGTGGATCAGGAAGGCAGGCTGTTCAGACCCCTTGCGTATTCCAAAAACATGGCAATGGCGATCGCCGCCATTCTGGCCATTACGCTGGATCCGGCTCTGCGCATGTTCTTTACCCGCATGGATCCGTTCACGTTCCGTCCCAAATGGCTTTCCTGGCTTTCCACTCAAATGTTGGTCGGCACCTATTATGCGGAAGAAGCGCACCCCATCAGCCGCATGATTTCAAAAGTGTATGAACCTGCCTGCCGGTTTGTGCTGCGTCACCCCCGATCCGTCATTGCGGTGTCCGCAAGTCTGGTTATTCTGAGCATACCCGTATATATGGGGCTTGGCTCTGAATTCATGCCTCCCTTAAATGAAGGCACCATCCTTTATATGCCTACCACACTGCCCGGAATTTCAGTGGCGCAGGCCCAGGAACTGCTCACAACCCAGGATCGGTTGCTGCGCAGCTTTCCGGAAGTGGAACGGGTTTTCGGAAAAGCCGGCAGAGCGGACACTTCCACCGATCCGGCGCCGTTTTCCATGATGGAAACCACCATCATGCTGAAACCCGAAACACAGTGGAGCGCCAAACCCCGCTGGTATTCATCCTGGCTTCCGGAACGCCTGAAGTTCATCGTCCGCCCCATCTGGCCGGATCATATTTCGTGGGATGAACTGATAACGAAAATGGATAAGGCGCTTCAAATTCCAGGCGTTACCAATGCCTGGACCATGCCCATCAAGGCGCGGATCGACATGCTGACCACGGGTGTGCGCACACCTGTGGGCATTAAAGTGATGGGCCCTGATGTCCGGGAAATCGAACATATCGGTGAAAAACTCGAACAGACGCTGCGGAATGTTCCCGGCACCCGAAGCGTTTTCGCTGAACGGGTGGCAGGAGGTTATTTTCTGGATATCACACCGCGCCGTGATCAGCTTGCCCGTTACGGGCTTACCATCGCCCAACTGCAAAGCGTTGTGAGCGGCGCCATCGGGGGCGAAAATATCACCACCACGGTTGAAGGCCGGGAGCGCTATCCCGTTAACCTGAGATACCCCCGCGAACTTCGGGACAGCATTGACAAACTCCGCCGGATTCTGGTGGCCGCACCGACGGGCGCCCAGATTCCGCTGGCACAGGTGGCGAACATTCAACTGACCCACGGACCGTCCATGCTGCGGGATGAAAACGGATTTCTGGCAGGCTATGTCTATGTGGATATCGCCGGCAGGGATGTCGGCAGTTACGTGGAACAGGCCAGGCAGCTTGTCGAAAATACCGTTTCACTCAAACCCGGTTATGTGCTGCAATGGAGCGGTCAGTATGAAAACATGATCCGGGTGCGGGAGAGGCTGAAGGTGGTCATTCCCATTACGCTGATGCTGATCTTTTTTCTGCTGTACATGAACACGCAGTCCGCGGTCAAAACCACCATTGTCATGATGGCTGTACCGTTTTCCGCCATCGGCGCCATATGGCTGTTTTATTTTCTGCACTACAATGTGTCCATCGCCGCATGGGTGGGAATGATCGCACTGATGGGGCTGGATGCTGAAACCGGGGTGTTCATGCTGCTGTTTCTGGATCTGTCGTACGATCAGGCCAATACTCAAGGAAAACTTAACACCCGTGAAGAGCTGGACGAAGCCATCATTCACGGGGCCGTCAAGCGCGCCCGCCCCAAGATGATGACCGTCTCCGCAGCGTTCATGGGGCTTTTGCCCATCATGTGGTCCACCTCCGCCGGAGCGGACGTGATGAAGCGCATCGCCGCGCCCATGATCGGCGGACTGGCCACCTCGTTTCTGCTGGAGCTTCTGGTGTACCCAGCGATTTATAAGCTGTGGAAAGGAAAAGATTCCCGGTTCAACGCTTCAAACGCATAACACCACATACATCATGACGGTCTGAAGGAGGCATATGAGCCAATATTATCTGTCCCAAAACAAAAGCAGATGTATCGCCTGTCATAGCTGTGAAATTCAGTGCGAAAGCCATAAAATGCTTTCAACCGGTCCCAGACTCTGCCAGGTTCTCTCCATAAATCCGTGTGAAACCGATCCGGCCCACGCCCCGCGTCATATTTTCATGGCCTGTTTTCATTGTGAAAACCCTTGGTGCGTGGCGGCATGTCCGACCGGCGCCATGAAAAAGCGCCGCAAAGACGGCATTGTGTATGTGAATCATACGCTGTGCATTGGGTGCAAAACCTGTATTGCCGCCTGTCCGTGGGGATCGGTTCAATGGGATCCTGTAAACGGCAAGGTGGTGAAATGCGACTTCTGCATGGACCGTATTGACCAGGGATTGCAGCCTGCCTGCGTCACCGTGTGTACCACCCACTGTCTGGAATTCGGGCTGATATCCCAGAAAATTCCGGATGCCCGCAGAAAGCCGCCGAAAGTCATGGCGCATCTTCCTCTGGAACCGGAAGTGCAAACCCTTCCGGTAAAACGATGCCCTGTCCATACCCTTCAAACAGAGCTGGAATCCAGGGTTCAGTCCGGTCAACTGACGGATCCCAAAAGCCGGCGGAGAACCGAAAAAATCCTGTCGCTGATTCAGGACATTGCCTGGGGGAATGCCGGCGCGGACCATATCCCCACTATTGAATCCTTTGCGCAGAAACTGATCAGTGAGGGGCCCGATGACATTTCCCGGAAAACCGGAGCCGATATCGCTCAAACGCTTTCCGAAAACCGGGAAGTGTTTGTCAGTCACCTTGAGACCGGAAACTGCGCTGCCGGAGAATGCCTGAAGCTGGCGCCAGCACCCTGCCAGATGACCTGCCCCGCGGGTATTGATATTCCCACATACGTCACGCTGATTGCCAAGGGGCAATATGAAGAAGCCATCAACGTGATCCGGAAAGACAATCCGTTTCCCTGGATCTGCGGACTGATCTGTACCCGGCCCTGTGAACTCATGTGCGTCCGGGGCCGCATGGATCAGCCGATTTCCATCAAATACCTGAAGGCGTTTGCCGCTGAAATGGCCATGTCCGGCAAACGGTATAAAAACCCGGACAAAGAGCCGGATAAAGAGCAGAAAGTCTGCATCATCGGCGCTGGACCGGCGGGAATGAGCGCAGCCTATTACCTGAGTCTGAAGGGATACGGCGTTCGAGTCATTGAATCCCAGCCGACCGCCGGCGGTATGATGCTTCTTGGAATTCCCCGCTACAGACTGTCCTGCAGAGTCATCGATCTTGAAGTCAATATGCTCGAGGAGCTGGGGGTGGAGTTCTGCTTCGACACCTTATTTGGAAAGGATGTCACTCTGAATTCGCTGAGAGATGAGGGCTTTGACGCCTTTTTTCTGGCCATCGGCGCACATAGTTCGTTTCAGCTCAATATCCCTGGCGAAAAAGATTACCCGCAGGTCATTCAGGCCATCGAGCTGCTGAGGCGTGTGGCGCTGGGAGACTGGCGTATTCCGGGAAAAAGAGTGGTGGTCATCGGCGGCGGCAATGTCGCGATTGATGCGGCCAGAACCTGCCTGAGACTGGGCTGTGACAGCGTAACGATGGCATATCGCAGGACTCATGCCGAAATGCCGGCAGACATCGAAGAAGTCCACCAGGCAGAGGAAGAAGGGGTGCAGATATCGTTTTTAACCATCCCGGTGGAGATCATCGGGGGAAACGGCCAGGTGACAGGACTTCGCTGTATCCGCGCCGAAATGACCTCGAAGGAAGGCAGCAACCGGAAATACCCGGTTCCGATTGCAGGCAGCGATTTTACCATCGACGCCGATGCGGTGATTTCCGCGATCGGCCAGCAGGTGGATCGCGACTGCCTGTCATCCATTTCCGACCTTAAATGGACCCGGCGCAATACCCTTTTTGTCAGCAGAATCAACCTGAAGACCACATCGCCGGGAATATTTGCGGCCGGCGACGCTGTTTCCGGGCCGGCCACCGTCATTGAAGCCATCGGCGCCGGAAAACGTGCAGCAGACGCCATAGATCGCCATTTATCCGGCATCCCGCAACCCAAAATGCCGCCCGTGCCCGTCCGCCGGGGAAGGATAGACTGGCTTGAAATGCCCGCAGCCGCCAAAATGGAACTGACACGGCCTTCCATGCCGCTGCTGCCCATCGATAAAAGGTTGAAAACATTTCAGCAGGTGGAAACAGGATATTCAGAAGCACAGGTTCAGGCGGAAGCCAGCCGGTGCCTCCGGTGCGATATCTGCATCCGGTGCGGCCGATGCGTTGAAATCTGCCGGGATAAGATGAAAGTGGATGCACTTCAAATGGGATATATTCATTTTGACCATCCCGGCCCCAGCGATTTCAGGGTTACCGAATCCCGCTGCATTCTGTGCGGCGCCTGCGCAGCCAACTGTCCTACGAACGCCATAAAAATGGAAGATCGCGGTGATGAAAGGGTGTTGTCGCTGTGCGGTACTATTTTAAACCGGCAAAAGCTGATCCGCTGTGAAAGCTGCGGCGCGGTCATGGGAACATCCCGATACCTGAACTACATTCACAGCAAGCACCAGAAAGTCATTCAGGTTCCAGATTCACGCACACTGTGTTACCACTGCGCCAGAAAGGCAATCGCCGGATATACCGCCGAAAGATGGCATCCCTGCACGCAATAAACATGTCAAGGCAGTACCACAACCTTTCCGCATGTTTTAAAATACGCTCTGAGACGGATCATCTCGGAGCGTTCCCGCTGTGTCAGGGCGCCGCTGCCCAGTTTTTCTCCCCAGTATCCGTTGGCGATAACCGTCGCAGCCTTATCTATCCAAAAGATCAGTTCATGTGCGCTGCCGGATTGGAGATACATGCTGATATCATTGATCAACAAAATATCCCGGAATGAACCGTCGAGCTTATGAAATAGATCATTTATGGATTCCCGGTTGCTCCGGGCTTTTTCCATGGCTTCCGCTTCTGTGGCAGAACTCAGGCGGGGAGCTTCGAAACGCCCGCTCAGATATAAAACGGATTGATCATCCGGATATCGAAGCCTGCCGCCTGCACCGGGCAGCCCCTTTTGTCTGGCCAGTGTTTCAGGTATCGTCGGCGCCATATCCACAACAACCATTCGGCGTCCGACTCCCTGAAGGCACAGCGCGTTCAGGATATCGCCGGTCAGGGTGGTTTTGCCGGTATTGACATCCCCCAGTATCAGGGTTCTGGTGTTCAGATATGTTTCTATCTGCATTTTTCAGTATCTTTCACAATTGACGGCTTCGTAAAAAGTTCGGATGCTGCGTTGCGCTGCACCCTTCGTCGTTGCGGCGTACCACAAGTACGCTTCACTCCTCAGGGTTTGCGCACCGTGCCTGCAAATCTCAAAGTATATCTCATCGGATGGTCATCAGAAAATTGTGCATCGTTTCCAGCACCGCATCCGCAGCTTCGATATGCGGCACGTGTCCGCAATCGGGAATCATAGCTGTCTGTGATTTCCCGGAAATTCCGGATGCAATGGACGCCACCTGACCGTAAGAACCATACTGGTCGCCAATTCCCTGAACCACCAGCACAGGACACTCAACCGACGGCAGCAGATATTCAATGTTCCAATAGGCAAATCCGGAACTCAGCCAGGTGTCATACCATGCCTTGAAGACGGAATCCGTTTTGTCTCCATGAAAATCAGCCAGCTTTTTCAATTTACCGGCATTGTACGCTTCGCCTGCGGCCCGGATACCCTCCAGTGTCATATCCTCAACAAAGACATGGGCGGATTCGGTGATAACCCCCCGCAGGAGAGATGGCTGTTCCGAGGCATGAATCAGACTGATACTGCCGCCGTCGGAGTGACCGATCAAAACGTAAGGCGTTTCCGGTATCAAAGCGGAAAGGATTTCAGGCAGCTCATTGAGTGCATATTCGTGCAGATAATGGATAGTTCTGGATTTTTTAAAGGATGATGACCGCCCATACCCCAGACGGTCATACACCAGCCCGCAATAACCGGTTTTTCCGCACAGGTTTTCGGGAAAAGTTTTCCACATTGTGGTGCATCCCAGCCCTTCATGCAGAAAAATGAGGCAGGGGCTGTCCTTTTCTCCATCAATGAACTCGTAGTAGATATCGGCGTTATGAAGTTGAAGTATTGCCATGTAATTCTTACCTCTTTAATGTCATTACGCTGAAACATGATCATTCCATTTTGCTTTCAAAATGATATTCCAGCAAGCATTCGGACTGAGACCGCGAAAGCAAGCAAGCAGCGATGAGACTGTACATTCAGTACGTCGAATCGCGGCACAGCGAAGCTGACAAAGGTATCAGTTTGAATGCGAACTGGAATCAGCATTCCGACATCGAAACGTCTCCGGCATGAAGAACAGTATGATTACGCCAATGACATACACACCTGATGTCAGCGCCAGCCCTGTCTGTAAGCCATGCGTCCTGCCGACATATCCGATGGTATAGGGCGCCAGCACAGCGCCGATGCGGCCCATATTCCAGCAGAAACCACCGGCATACGCGCGAAGGTGATCCGGAAACAGCTCGGCATAATAGGCCCCCAGCACGCCCCCCACCCCGCAAAGCCCAAAGCCCACGGCAATTCCCCACCAGAACAAAAACATGGGCTGATGTACCACCACATACACGGCTACTGCAACGGCGGCCGTCAAAAATGCGGCTATCATGGATTTACGGCGACCTACCACATCCGAGAACCATCCGAAAAACTGAAAACCCACAAACATGCCGATATACATGACAAATGAAAAACCGGCCATTGTCGTCAGGCTCAATCCTCTTTCTGTGGTTAAAAATGTCGGAATCCAGAATGCCGCGCCCCAGTAACCCGCCAGATTGACCACGCTGATCAATGTGCCCATAATCGTTTTCGGCATGATATCTTTGGTAAAAATCGCCCCGATGCCCACTTTGAATGATGGACTTACCGCCGGATCCAATACAGACAGTCTCTGTGCATCCGGAGGCGTTAAGCGGAATACCAGAAAAGCGATTGGAATGGAGATAGCACCAGTCAGAAAAAGCAACTGCCACTGAACACTGAGCACCATCCGGCCGACCCAGGAAGCCAGACTCGCTCCGATGGCAAAGCTGCTGAAAACAAATGATGCGGCCCGACCCCGATATTGCGGTGACCAGTGTTCAGCAATCAGGGCGGCGCACGGCCCCCACAGCCCTCCCAAAGCCAACCCCGTGAAAAACCGCAGGATCATCCAGTGCATCCAGGAATTGACCAGATATACTGCCCCCATACCAATGCCCAGCCAGATCAGAGCCAGCACCAGAGAAAACCGCTTACCACGGTTTTCGGCAACCAATCCGAACAGAACGCTTCCGGCGATGGCCCCTGCCATGGTGGCAGACCCCAGCAGCCCCCCTTCGGGAAGTGACATATGGAGAACCTTGAGCAGCATCGGCATTGCAATAGCCAGAACAATCAAATCATAACTGTCAATCAAATAGGAAAAAAACGCCGCCCACAATACAGGCCAGCGGTATCGAGTGCCGTTTATCATCATGCTTCCTTCAGTATGGACATCAGCCGCATGGCCGCAACCCTGATATCCGATTGATTCATGATTGCGGAAACAACAGCAACGCCGTCCACGCCGGTACGCATCACCGATGCCGCATTTTCCGCCTTGATGCCGCCGATAGCCACCACAGGTATGGTGATCGCCGACTTGATCTTCCGAAGATCATCGAGATTGACCGTCTCGTTTCCCAGTTTGGTGGCGGTAGGAAACACAGCGCCCACCCCAAGATAATCCGCGCCCTGTTTCTGAAACGCTGCGGCTTCTTCCAGCGTTGCCGCTGAAGCGCCGATAATTTTATGCGGCCCCAGCAGTTTCCGGGCTGCCTGAACCGGTAAATCCTCCAGCCCCAGATGGACTCCGGCCGCATCCGCCGCCAGAGCGATATCCACACGGTCATTGATGATCAGCGGTATGCCATAACGGTCGGTGACAGCTTTGACGTCCTGCGCCAGATTCAAAAACGCTCCTGAGGCAACTTCTTTTTCACGAAGCTGAACAAGAGTAACGCCCCCCTGAATGGCTGCCTCAACACTGACCGCCAGTGAGCGCTCTCCCAGCCAGCAGCGATCCGTTACCAGATACAGCTTGGGATTCAAGTTAAAATGATGCATTCCCGAATTTTCCTTCTCCATTTGGTATGATGCATTTCTCATTTTTTTCATTTCGGCAACCGCACCTGTTTCTGGCCGCCATGTGTGTTTTATAAGCCAGAAACACAATATGCTCAATGCAAAAATGATGATGATAGAGCCTGCCATGTCATACTTTTATATATTTCAGCGAATAAATGATAACTTTTATGAATTTGACAAATTCATATGGCTTCTATACACAATGCTAATTTAAGATTGATGGTTCATAAAATCATCCCCTATTGAAAGGTTTCTAATGGAACTCTTGGATTGTAAAGGATACCCTTGTCCGCAGCCTGTGTTAAAAACGCGGGCATATATTCTGGCTCATCCTGAAGCCGAAACGTTTTCTGTTGTTGTGGACAATCGGGCATCTGCGGAAAATGTCATGAGATTTCTCGAAAGTCAGGGGTTTCAAACCCGATTTGAGGAAAGCAGCAATGAATTTGTCATAACCGCGCACCAGAGCTGTACGGTTCCCCTTCCGGAAACATCCGCTCTGCAGAAAACCGCACCGGATGTCACCCAAACCCTTGTCGTCATTGTCAACGACGTTATTGGAAACGGCGATCGGGAGCTGGGAACAAAACTGATGCTGAATTTTCTGAAAACACTTTCTGAAATGGGCGAGTCTTTGTGGCGGATTATTCTGTTAAACGATGGGGTCAGGCTTTCCATCGAAGGTGCTGAAACGCTTCCGGTATTGCAACAGTTGGCCAGCGATGGCGTCAGTATTCTGGTGTGCGGCACCTGTTTGAACTATTATCAATTGCTGGAGAAAAAACAGGTGGGCGAAACGACAAATATGCTGGATGTGGTCACCAGTATGCAGCTTGCCGCCAAAATCATTCATCTGTGATGACTTTTTCGAAAACAAAAGAATACATCACAAGCGTTGCGTGCGGACAAGTGTTTTAATGCTGCCATGAAACCGTCATCTTTTCATTTTGAGATGATACCGTGTCGCCGAACCGCTTCCCGATCTGACGATCAGTCCTTTTTGGATTAAATCCTGCAAATCATACAGGGCTGTGCGCTGCGATATACCGTTTCCCATCAGTTGCTGATATTCCTTGCGGGAAATTTTTCCTTTTTGTTGAAGGACAGAAAGCGCTTTTTGCTGCCGCTCCGCCAGAGCCGGCAGCGAAGTATCTTCGGCAGAAGGTTGGAAATGATGACGGTTTTTCATTCTGACTGGTGATGGCGTTATCAGCACGTCTGCAAGGTCTTCGACTGTTTCTTCAAGCCGGATATCCTCGGTCTGAATCACATCAGATTCCACCATCGCCACGGCCCGGGTGATGCAATTTTTCAATTCCCGCACATTTCCCGGCCAGTTGTAATTTTTCAGGCGCTCCAGAGCACCTCGGCTCAAACCGATATTGCTCTTGTGCATCTTTACAGAAGCTTCTCTGATAAATAAATCCACCAAAGCAGGAATATCTTCTTTATGATCCCGAAGCGCCGGCGTCGAAAGAGAAATGACTTTCAGACGATAATAGAGATCTTCGCGGAAAACACCCCGGTCAATCAACGATTTTAAATCTTCATTGGTAGCCGATATCAGCCGTACATCAACATCTGTTTCGGTATCAGAACCCAGGGGCTTTATTTTTTGTGCAGACAATGTCCTGAGAAGCGCCTGTTGAACCTTGGGTGATGCGTTACCGATTTCATCCAGAAAGAGTGTCCCCTTATGGGCAGCCAGAAACGCCCCCTTGCGATCGTCTTTGGCCTCTGAAAATGCGCCCGCAACATGACCAAAAAGCGCATCCATCAAAAGATTTTCATCCAGCGCACCGCAGTTAATGGTGAGAAACGGTTCCTTGGATCGCGAACTATGGTGGTGAATTGCTTCCGCCGCCAGTTGTTTTCCGGTACCTGTGTCACCTGTAATCAGAATATCCACATCCACTGCCGCGGCCTTTAATATTTCAGATTTCAAAGATTCAAGCACGGGGGCATCCCCGACAAGCTTACTGAAATCCTGAAGACCGTTTGGGGATGATGGCAGAATTTCCTCTTCAAAGCTGATTTTTCCCCGCTGCTCCGAAATCTGAATATATCTATCCTTACGACTGATTTCCTCCATCTGTTCCGCTATCGCCTGTAGCATTTTGTTAATGGCGTTTTTGAGCATGGTGGTTTCCTGATCCATGTCCGGAACAACAAGTTGCATGGCAGGTTTTGACATATCCATTGATGAAACGGATAGGGCCAGTTGAAAAATCGGCCTTGTAATTATTTTGCTTATGAAATAAATGATAGCAGAAATAACGCCAGCCGTCAGTATTGTAATGCAAAAGATCACATCGTACTGACGCATCTGGGCCGCCAGGGTCATGCGGGTGCGATCCAGATACACCAGGCCCAGTATGATTTCCTTGTGACCTGCAGATAATCCCGAATCAAATTGAATCGGCGCATATGTCAGGAAATAATTATCGGTCAGTGACAGTGTCTGTTTCCCCTTGTCATCCACAATTAAAATTCCCTGATGACCGTCCTGAATATCCGCAACCATCTTCCAGTAAGCTTCATGATCAGGGTCAGGCCTGAACGCTTCAGGAAATCCGGGTTTACCCATTGTACCCGTTAACCCGGACCGAATTTTCGATGTTGAAAGAACAGCATTTTTTTCAGCATTATTCTCGGATTGGAACAGCATCCAGCCATACCTATCCAGAATATAGGCGCAGCGGGGCTCAGGATTACGCGAATAGGCGTAAATCGGCGACTGAGACGATGTGTACAGAGACAGGATATTTCTTAGATAATAGACATCCAGCCCCAGCATATAATATCCGTCGATCTGCCCATCCGATCTGAGATGAGGTGTCGTCATGCGTATGACTGCGGCCGGGGAACCATGATCCAGCCCGGATGATAATGGATAGAAAGCTTCCGTTATATCTGACAAATACATCTGACCTGCTTTAAGCGAACGAATGCTATCGGACATCGCCAGAGGATTGGGTGTGATTTCAGAGAACTGGTCAGGGTTAAGTTCAAGAACAGAAGCGCCCGCATTTAACAGAAAACAGCGATTTTTGCTATCGATCCCTATGAATGCCAGTTCCCGATAGATACTTCCGCCATTTTGTCTGTGAACTTCGAGAAATTTCTTCATGCCGTCTCTGGTTGGCAGACACTGCGAAATGGTGATCAGATCAATACGACTGTCATCAAGAATGCTTTCAATTTCATGAGTTTCAGCCAGACACTGCATGCGGGATGATCTTTCCAGCGCCATATGCAAGAATTTTGAAGAGAACTCATTGGATACCAGTCCCATTATCAAAAGGACGACAATGACCGATGGCAGAATCACTGCCAAAAGTTTTTTTCGAATGCTCCATCTATAAAATCCATCTGGCAGCATCAATGGGATTGAATCCGACGCCCCCTTAAAAAAGTTCATAACGCCCCCTGTTCACTTTTACAGTGATAAGGCCAATTCTTGTATCACGCAGCCACAATGCGATATCGCATCACGCAATTTTATGCAATATTTTGCGCATTAAAATAGGGCATCAATGTTGCGCGATATAATATCACTCTTTATGCAACATGCCGCAGGTGTTGACAATAACTATTTAATATAAAACAGTATTATATAACAATATGGATAGGCAGATTCTTTATCGTGCAACTGCGCCATGTCCTTGGTATGTTTGTTGCTTTGGCATCCGTCAAAAACAATCTACATCGTCATCAAACCTTAAGACCGATGGATAAATTCATGATAAGGAGCGATATATGGGACAGAAAATCATGCAAACCATTATGATGTGCACCCTGATAGCCATGTTTATCATCGGATGCTCAGCCTCAGATTCCGGAAAGGTGGACCAGGGACGTGTAATCTCATTCGATAAAGATAAAGGGCTGATCACCATTGCCAGGGATGTGAATCATGACGCCCGACAGCCGGATTACAACTCTCTACCTGTAGTGTATCAGAAGCCGGTTAACCCCGATGACATGGGGCCAGAACCCAAGGCGGGACAACGTATGAAGCTGGATGCAGTAAAAAAGCAGATTATCATTTTCGACACCACCACTCGGGGATTTAAAACCATTAACTACACACTGATCGATGAACAGGACAATATTGAAAGAAAACATCCACTCGTATATGATAAGGCCATTCAAAAACCCAAAAAATTTCCAATTATTAACAGAGATAAAAGACTGGTAACTGTATATTCCCCACGCCAGAAAAAGTTGGTAACATTCAGTGCGCCAATCGAGTATTTTTCCCTGCCGGACAGCACCTGGAATGCCGGAGATGATGTAATGATTTATTATCAACAGGATGGGAAAGCGCTGCGGTTGAAAAATATTAGTGAACCAGACAAAGAATAGAGGAGGAAACATGTCAATAAATCAATGGAGTGTGAAGAAACCATCTGTAATCTGCTGCCTGCTGATTGTGAACCTGATGATAATGCTCAGCACCGCAGTGTATGCCAGGGAGAATGCAGATCCGCCCGCAGTTTCCGGTGCATCAACTTCCATTGTGAACAAGCCGGCCTGGATGACAGAATTGTCTTTCGGAATTAAAGAAGGTTATGATGACAACATTCTGGGAGTATCCGGTAATCATATGCCAAGAAGCTATTCGTGGCTTACCACATTGTCTCCTAAAATCGGGATAGACTTCGCGAAGCTGATTGACAGTCAGAATGTCCTTCAGGAATTATCTTTTAAATATCAACCCGAATCCACCACATTTTCCCAGGCATCTGAAGAAAACAATATTGCTCACCGGCTTTTAAACACCATTAAAGCCAAAATGGGAGATACTTCACTGAATCTTGACAATGCCTTCGTTTACGTGGACGGCAGCAATACGGCTCCGATCTACAGCTCACCGGACAATGTCCGAAGCAGCTATGCCCATGCGATGCCTCGTGAACGACGGCATCAGTATCAGGACCAGATGAAACTGAATCTAAAAGTCGATTTAGGGCCATTCTTTGTCCGCCCTGCAGGCTCTTTGCAGTTCTGGGATATGTTGACAGACCAGAAAACGACCAGTGGATATCAGAACTGGGTCGATCGGTACGATATCAATGGCGGTATGGATGTCGGTCGCAGTATATCTTCACAAATGGCTGTTTTTTTGGGATACCGGTATGGACATCAATATCAGGGAAATGTGCTGAATTCAAAGTACAGTTCAACCAATGACTATCAGCGGGCCATTGCCGGCGTCGAGGGAAAGCTTTTTAAATGGCTCACTTTGTCGATAGTCGCAGGCCCTGATTTCAGGCAGTATGATGACACCGCGCCCGTAAACAATAAAAATCAGGTCGATTTTTATGGAGAATCCTCGCTCACAGCCGAAATAACAAAAAAAGACGCCGTCACGCTCAAATATAAAGCGCAGCAATGGATATCCAGTTCAGGACAGGTTCCGACCTTTGACACTGGCTTCGATCTGGGCTACCGTCACAAATTCTTGTCGACGCTGGCCTGGAACTTGAATGGGCAGATAAAAAATGCGGATTATACGGTTGGAAATCTTAACACCGGCTCTAAGACGTCACTGCGTAATGACTGGCTGTACGGCATTTCAACGGGGCTGAGCTATGATATCAACGAAAATATTGGCGTCAATTTCAACATTGCAGCCAACTTTGGCAGAAACGAACAGGATGGCATCACAAACGCCGATTATCGGGAATTCGATCAGTGCGTGACATCCATCGGCGTATTCACCAAGTTCTGAACTCTAAAAGAAACGCCATTGGACAGACTTCAAGCCCCCTCTCCAAAGGAGGGGGACTTGTAAAAACAGATTCCAGCAACAAGGAGTTATCCGATCCCCAACTGGAATTTCATGGATTTAAGGGTATTTTTCATCAGCATGGTGATGGTCATTGGTCCGACGCCGCCCGGAACCGGCGTGATGGAACCTGCGATTTCCTTGGCGGCATCAAAGTCCACATCACCTTTAAGGATGGCAATTTTCTTCCCGGTTTTTTCACTGACTTTCTCTCCCACACGATTGACCCCGACATCGATGACACAAGCACCGGGTTTAATCCATTCGGGTTTGACCAGACCAGGAACACCGGCCGCAACAATCAGAATATCCGCCCGTTTGCAGTGAGCTTCCATGTTTTTGGTGCCCGTATGAACAACGGTGACCGTCGCATTGGCGCCAGGACCTTTCTGAAGCATCATGTTGGCAATGGGTTTGCCCACGATATTGGAACGCCCTACCACCACCACTTCCGCCCCTTTGGTTTCAACGCCGGCGCGTACGATCATTTCCTGAATCCCCGCCGGCGTACAGGGCGGAAATTTGACTTCGGAACCGCCGATCATCAGCCTGCCCACATTCACCGGATGGAATCCATCCACATCTTTATCCGGATCAATGGCGTTTAAGACTTTTTTCTCATTGATGTGTTTGGGAAGTGGGAGCTGCACCAGAATTCCATTGATGGAATCGTCCTTGTTATATTTATCGATCAGCGCCAGAAGATCGGCTTCTGAAATATCAACCGGCTGGGAATCCTGAACTTCCTTGAAACCAACACGATGAGCGGTCTGGATTTTAAGTGTGACATACGATATCGATGCGGGATTTGCACCAACCAGGATGGTCACAAGACCTGGAACCTTGCCATACTCTTCTTTGAGCGCCTTGACTTCAGCCGTAATCTCTTCCAGAATCTGTTCACGGATTTCAGTTCCAAGGATTAATTTTGCGGTCATGTTCAATCTCCTTTCATTGGTAATGAAGCTACTCAGGGTTCTTTCATCAAAGTGGGCAAGGCGGCTGCCTCAACCCGGTGGTTTCATCCAGCCCCAGCATCAGATTCATGTTCTGAACGGCCTGGCCTGCAGCGCCTTTGACCAGATTGTCAATAGCGGAAATCAGTATCAGGCGGTTTCGGGACATGTCGAGTCTGAAGCCGATATCACAAAAATTAGTGCCGCGAACATTCCGGGTGTCCGGATATTTACCGTCTGGACAGATGCGAATGAAAAAATGTTCACGATAAAATGACACCAGGCAATGCCGGATGTCATCGGCAGTAACCGCTTTCGCCGGAACCGCATACAGGGTGGTCAGCATTCCCCGGCTCATGGGAACCAGATGCGGAACAAACGTGATGGACACCGGCGTATCGGCCTCGATGCTCAAGACTTCGTCCATCTCCGGATTATGCCTGTGCTGACCGATCTTATAGGCTTTAAACGACTCCTGCACCTCACAATAATGAGAGGATAGCGAGAGTGAGCGGCCCGCGCCACTGACGCCGGATTTGGAATCTGCAATGATTCCCTCCGGCTGAATGAGTTGATGCTTTAACAGCGGAATAAGCGGCAGCAAAACGCTGGTAGGGTAACAACCGGGATTGCCGATCAGACGGGCGCCGCGAATGCGGTCCGGATACACCTCACTCAATCCGTAAACCGATTCGGCGACAAATTGCGGCGCTTTATGCGGCTGATAATATTTTTCATACACCGCCACATCCCGGAATCTGAAATCCGCGGAAAGGTCAATCACCAGCTTTCCGTTTTCAAGCAACGCCGGCGCAAAGGACATGGGCAGTTGATGCGGAAGCGCCATGAATATCATATCAGTGCAGTCACAAGCCCGCTCCAGCGTATAGTCCTGACAAACCAGATCCACATGACCGGCCATTGAAGGATAAACAGTGTCAAAACGAACGCCGGCATATTGCCGGGACGTCAGCATCGTCAATTCAACCTGGGGATGACCGGCCAGAAGCCTTACCAGTTCAGCCCCTGCATATCCTGTCGCTCCGATAATTCCCACACGGGTCATCACAATTTTCTCCCGGATATTTCCTGTTTTTTTCATCCACAGCCATCAAACTTGACAACATACACAAAATCTTTATCCTGAAGGCTATACCACCGCTTGTAACAAAGATGACCGGCAAGTTCAAGAAAGAGATTCGATGGCTTTATAAAAAGTCCTATCTACAAGACATTTCACGCAGGACCCTGTCCATAACAACCTTCAATGGAAGCCCTTGTTTCAATGCAATGGCCCTGCAATCTTCATATTCCGGAATCTCTTGGATCGGTCTGGTCATAAAGCGGATACTCCCTCTGCACGGCGCATCCTCAGATGGATTTCCAGCCTTTCTAACGCCAGGCGGATAGCATCCCCGGCTTTTTCGCTTTTCAGCATATACGCATTGAAAAAATTCCGGACTTCATTGGGCCGGTGAATCCCTGTCGATGAGATCAGCGCTGTCAGAATCCGTTCATACAGCAGGGGATGAAACTGTTCAAGCCGATCCAGATGGCTGGTGTACCAATTCCAGAGAAGCGGTACGGCATGGGGGTTGAACGACATGGATACAACCGGAATAAACTGATTGCGGGCTGGCACCTGATCGAGAACATAGTCCAGCGCTTTTTCAATCACCGGCTTTTCGCTGAAACATCCGAGAGCCGTCAAAATATTCAACCGCTCATGTTCACTGGCCGACTGCCTGAAACGGCTGTCAAACCATTCGAGCGCCGCATTCCCTTCGAAAAACGCTCCGATCTGCATGACGCTCTTCAGAATATCTGGGTTGACCGGCGTTCCGGTTTTCAGCTTACGAAACTGCCGGCATCCCCAGTCACCGGCCGTTCGGGAGCCCAGCAATGCCGCCGGCCACAATATCTGATCCCTCAAAATGGCGGTGGTATGCGCTTCTCCGGTTTGAGGCTCATAGCCGATACGCTCCAGAACCGCTTCCCAAAAAGAAACAGCCTGCCCTGCGATTTGATCTGATACCGCATGCACACCCTCAGGATTATTCATGATCAACCAGAGCTCATAAAAGCTCCCGGAAATACTGCTCAGAGGCAAAAAGGCGTCTTCCTGCGTGTAAGCGCCCAGAAAATTAAGGTAATCCATCAGCGAAACATCTCCACGTTCCAGTAACGCGGCACAATCGCTGTGCAACCCCCAGCGGTCTTCCGGGGATAATGTTTTGCTCCGGATTTTTGAGGACAATGCCGTCATATTGGCCGCATCCAGGTATCGGACTCGATAGAACCCTGTTTGACCGGCGTTGATCTTGTATGCGGCCGTTGATTCTGGAAGATGAACAGTTTGAAGCTCATTTTCAAGCAGCAGCGTCAGACGGGTCATCTCTCCAGTTTCTGAGAAAGCATCGATGATAACCGGCGTCACCCACATTTGTTCAAAACGCGCCGGCAGGCTGGTAAAGCGTTTTTGGATTATTGTCAGCACCTGACCGTCCCGATGCGCTTCCAGCAGCGGAAACCCCGGCTGGGATATCCAGCTTTTCATGATGCGGGAAACCGGCAGATCGGAAACAAACTCGAAAGCCTCCCACAACTGACTGCTGGAAGTACACGCATATGCATGGGTTTTCAGATAATTCTGGAGCCCCTTCCGGAAATGATCATCTCCGATATAGCCATGAATCTGCCGAAGGATGCTGCCTCCCTTGCTGTATATGATCGGTGCGGTGCTGGCGTTGATGACGACGTGTTCGCCGCCGGGTATTTCAATCGGAAAATTTTCCTGCAGCGCATCCCGGCGCATCGCATCGGCCGTCTGGCCTAGCAGAAACTGCTCCCAGACGCCCCATTCCGGATAGTAATGATCTACAATCCCATAGCCAAAATAGGTGGCGAAACTTTCATTAAGCCATAAATATTTCCAGTCTGAAGGTGTAACCAGATTGCCGAACCACTGATGCACGGTTTCATGCGCAATGATTTCACATATCCGCCCTTTTCCTGATGTGGATGTCACGCCCGGATAACACAGCAGCAGATTTTCCCGAAACGTAATGGCGCCCCAGTTTTCCATGGCGCCGAATGCAAAATCAGGGATGGCAATCAGATCCAGCTTGGAAAACGGATATGCAATGCCATAATATTGCTCGCAGTATTCCAGGGCTTTGCCGCCGAAATCAAGGCCAAAATCGGCAAAAGGCGTCATGCCCGGCATGGTGATGACACACACCCGTTCCGAATCCGGTTTACGAACATACTGGAAGTCCGCAATCCCGAAAAAAACCAGATAGGTGGACATTCGGGGCGTACGCTCGAAAATAAAGCGACGCCGCCCGTTTTCCAAAGGCGTGATCTGTGCAACCGCAGCATTTGAAACCGCACTGAAGCCCGCTTCCACATCTATCTCTATGTCAAAACTGGCTTTATACGCCGGATGATCACAGCAGGGAAACGCTCGCCGGGCATCGCTTTCCTGAAACTGTGTGACGGCAAGAACCGCTGGATGTCCATTGTGTACATAACGGCTCTGATAAAATCCGGCCATCAGGTCGTTGATCCGTCCGTCACAAACGATCAAAACACGTATCTGACCGGACATGACCCGCGGCAGCACAATTTTCAGCGCTTCATTTTCCGGTTCCAGAATGAATGTGCAATCTTCAAATACGTCGCCGCATTCGGCCCTGCAGTTTCTGACATTCAGATCCAGGGCATTCAGGACGATTTCTTCCACCGAATCGGCGGGTTCAAAGAGAATCTCCGTCCGGACGCTAAAACGGAACTGGTTCAGATCGGGTTCGATATGCAGTGAGTAATGAACAGGATGTAATTGTGACATGGACGCCTCGCGTAACATCAATGATCCGTCAGGGTCAGAAGGTTTTTGTTGATAGCGATGTGATACTCCGGTTGAATCCATTCCTGATGTCCGCTCTGAAATGGAATATACACCA
Source organism: Desulfobacteraceae bacterium RAAP-1 (assembly GCA_001443525.1). Classification (GTDB taxonomy): domain Bacteria; phylum Desulfobacterota; class Desulfobacteria; order Desulfobacterales; family Desulfatirhabdiaceae; genus RAAP-1. Next base: position 41,108 of record LKPX01000024.1, read on the forward strand.
GCGCAAACCGGGCAGGCCGGATGGATATCTGCGGCAGCATCGGCATTCGCGTTTCGGCCGGCTTCATCATGCCCGCCAGACTGATTTTAAGGGCTTCCGCAGCCTCTTTTACCGGAAGCGTCGCCGAGTAGCATGACCCCGGAGGGTTACCGGCAGCAGGATTTTCCTGGGGCTGTGTCAGATTCATCTGGATGGACAGTGATAAAAACGCCTTGGGACTCAGCCTGAACGCCGGAGACCAGAAATAATAGGGTATCTTGTCCCATCCTTTCTGCACCACCTTTGGCAGATTGGCCACTCGAACCAGATCGGCATACGATGACAGGGCCAGCCCCGTCACATCTGCAGCAATTCTCCAGAACGGCACATAAAGATCGGCGGCCTCATGTCCAGGGAGAAACATTACCGGAACAGGCTTCAATTCAGCGCCCACCGGCTGCCATGCCCGGTTGCAGTTGGTGCAGGACAGCACCAGCGCATTACGATCCCCCGACAAATCCCAACCGCATGATGGGCATAGCGCCGGGATAAAACGCAGCGGCCAGTGAAAGGTTTCAGATGCTGCCAAACCGTCCATCACGCCTTCGGGAAGAGGATCGGAAACCGGACGGTTCAAAACCGCGTCCATGGCGCAGGAATCAATATAAAACGGCGCATAGATCAGGCTGAGAGTTTCACCGACATGGGCATGGTGATACATCTTTGCGCCGGAGAATGACGCCTGAAAAACGTCTTCCTGATGCTGGAGAACTGTTTTGACTGGAAGACCGGGAGCTAAAAAATGCCCCTGAGTATCCGGCGCGACAAATGACAACTTCATGGCCTGCGCCCTTACTCCCAGAGTCTTTGGGAAATACGGCGTATCCACCGCCTGCTGGGTGACATCGACAAAGCGCTGCTGAACTTCCTGGCCCACACAGCCGTATTGCATCCCGCGGTAACGCCAGTAAGGCAAAAAGAAGATATCTTTTCCCGGGTTCGCTGCATGAGGCAGCATATAGCGGAAAACACCTTCTGGGATCAGACAGGATTTGACCCGGCAATACTGGCAGGCAAATATCCGGTCTGTTTCTTCCAGCATCGCCGGCGCACCGCATTGGGGGCACTGATAGTCTATCTGGATATTGATGGCAAAGACTCCTCTGTGGAGAAACATCCGTTTGAAATGGACTGCTCCTCAAAAGTCCGGAAACGCCGCAATAAGGTTTTTTGTGAAACCATCAGGGCTGAGATGCACTTTCGAATGCGGAACAGCCGCATGCAGGACAGAATTTATCGCCGGCCATCAAGGGCTTTCCGCATTGGTGACATGACACCAGACATTGCAATGGGCTGCCGCACTGCGGACAAAATTTAGCATCCGCGGGCACGGCGCTCCGGCATTTCGGACATATTCCCCCGGATGAAGACGCGGCTTCCGGATGCGTCATCCCCGCTGCAATATACGGCGCCATCACCCCAGGCATCATCAACCCCATTCCGGTTCCCAGCCCGGCGCCAGCCCCGCCTTCGTTTTCTGCGGCTTTTTCGATGGCCATAGCAGTTTTCATCTGCATCAACCGGTTCATATCCTGAATGGCGCCCATACGGCTCCGGTCGTCAATGGCCTGCTGGACTTCCGCAGGCGGCGTGATGGCATTGATGAAAAGCTGATCCAATGACATCCCGAAACGTTCAAAATCATTTTTCAGACGCTCGGACAGCGCAACCGACATCTCATCGTATCTGGCAGGCAAATTCAGAAGAGAATCGAGTGTTTCCCCCAGATAATCGTTCAAGCGGGAGACAACCACCTGGTTCAGGTAGTCTTCGATTTCCCCGGCCGTAAACATTCCTTGAGTTCCTACCAGAGTATTGATAAAAAGCCCGGGTTTGACCACCTGAAGGTTAAACATGCCAAACGCCCTCAAACGGACAAGCCCCAGAATGGCGTCTTTAAACGCCACGGGATCCCGGGTTCCCCATTTGAGATTGGTGAAGGTTTTAAGATTGACAAAATACACCTCTGCCCGGAGCGGACTGGTCATTCCCCATGGACTGCTCAGGATTTTGGTCAGAATCGGGATATTGAGGGTTTTCAGGGTATGTCTGCCAGGCCCGAACGCAGCCACCGCTCGGCCCTGATAGAAAAAAACGGCCGCCTGGCTTTCGCGAACTGTCAATTGCGCTCCGAATTTAATATCTCCGGAACCGGTTTCCGGAATACGATGTACCAGTTCCTTGCCGGTCTCATCGAACCATTCGATGACTTCGAGAAAAAACACGTTCGGACTGTTCATGCCTGTCTCCTTCTGTAATTCCATTTTGCTTTCAAAATGACATTCCAGCAAGCATTCGGACTGAGACCGCGAAAGCAAGCGAGCAGCGATGAGACTGTACATTCAGTACGTCAAATCGCAGCACAGCGAAGCTGACAAAGGTATCAGTTTGAATGCGAACTGGAATAAGATGAAGAACGCTGCCCTGGTCTTAGTTCAGAAAAAGTTCCGTACTGATATATCTCTCTCCCGTGCTGGGCAAAATGACCACGATCTGCTTGCCTTTCGAGTCGCTGCGCTTCCCGATTTCCATGGCGGCCCACACGGCGGCTCCCGATGAAATGCCGCAGAGAATTCCTTCCTGAGACGCCAGCTTGCGGGCGGTGTCAAACGCCTGTTCGCTGGTAACAGTCACGACCTCATCCAGAATGCTCTGATCGAGCACCTGCGGGATGAACCCTGCGCCGATCCCCTGAAGCTTGTGAGGCCCGGGCTTGCCGCCCGACAGCACTGGAGAATCCGCAGGTTCGACGGCAATAGCGCGAAAAGACGCCTTGCGGGACTTGATCACCTGGGCAATGCCCGTAATGGTGCCGCCCGTACCGACCCCGGCCACCAGCATATCCGCATGGCCTTCCGTATCATTCCATATTTCGACGGCTGTCGTTTCCCGATGGGCCTGAGGATTGGCCGGATTGTCAAACTGATTCGGCATATAGACGTTCGGATCCGTCGCTGCAATCTCATGAGCGGCGTCAATAGCGCCTTTCATTCCCTGCGTCCCTGGAGTCAATATCAGGTCCGCTCCCAGATGTTTCAGCAACTTCCGCCGTTCCATGCTCATGGTTTCAGGCATGGTCAGGCACAAGCGATAGTTTCTGGCCGCACAAACAAAGGCCAGAGCAATGCCGGTATTGCCGCTGGTCGGCTCGACGATTCGGGTGTCCGGATGCACCAGGCCCGTTTTTTCGGCAGCATCCAGCATCCGTACCGCCACCCGGTCCTTGACACTGCCAAGGGGATTGAAAAACTCCAGTTTTGCAATGATCTCGGCATGAATCCCCTGACTGATCCGGTTCAGCCGCAGCAGCGGCGTATGCCCTGTCGTATGGTCGATGCGTGAAAATATGGTCATATGGCGCCCTCGCTTACGAAACCGTCCGAAAACCGATTTTTGTCGAGATCATCACGGTTGATATCTCATCGGATTTATGGTGTAGTACCGCGTTATGATTAACCGTAAAAATATCCATTTGTCAAATTATAGTTTTGACGGCTTCGTAAAAAGCCCGCGTACGTCATCAGCGAGCTCTTTCATTAAAGAATCGTGCTGCCTGTATCCGGTCCGGCTTATCGATCCATTATGGAGCAATCACACAGGTTTTTAGGCATTATGACGATTCTGAACACAATTCTTCCGATTTTTCTGATTATCTTTCTGGGATGGATATTTCACCTGAGAGGCTTTCTGCCTCGCGAATTTCTTGCTCCGGGAAACCGGCTGGTATTCTACATGGCGATTCCGGCCATGATTTTCCAGGCAGTGGCCAAAGCCAGCCTGTCCACCCAGTTTGATGTTCGGGTTGCACTAACGACACTGGGAGCGGTGCTGGCCGTATTCGCCCTGACCTGGTCAATATCCGCTTTCATTCCGGTGGATCGTCAGGGACAACGGGGAACATTTGTTCAGACCGCATTCCACGGCAATATCGGCTATATCGCCCTGGCCATCGCCTACTATGCCCTGGGCAAGGAAGGTCTGGTACGAGCCAGCATTCTCGCAGGATTCGTCATGATACTCCAGAATCTTCTGGCCGTGTTCATCCTGCAATATTATTCAGATAATGCACCCCAAAAACGGAATCCAGGTATTATTTTGCTCAAGATTCTGAGTAATCCGATCATTATCGCCGCCACTACCGGATTTATCATATCCTTTTTAAAAATTCCCATTCCCAAAGTCATAGATCAGTCGCTGGAAATTGTCGGAGGGCTCGCACTTCCGATGGCGCTTCTCATCATCGGAGCATCACTGACTTTTAATCTGGTGTACTCACGGCTTATATCCATTTTAAGCGTCACCGTCATCAAGCTGCTGATTCTGCCCGGTCTGGGATATCTGGGCTACCGGCTTCTGGGAATATCCCCTCACGATTATCTGCCCGCGCTGATTCTGTTGGCAACCCCAACCGCTACCATTGCCGTCGTCATGGCTCATGAAATCAGCGGCGATATGGACTTTGCCGTCGCCACGGTATCGGTCAGTACGCTGGCATCGGCCGCGACATTTTCCCTGTGGTTGAAACTATCCGGAATTCTGTAAAATGCCGTCAATGGTGTATCACACAGAGCAGAAACCCTTTTTCAAGTGAAACCGTTGCCGTTTTTTCGCAAAATACATTGCTGATGCTCCGGGTAGAACCTGCATAAAGCGTCTCACGGAGAAGAGGATATTCCAGCCCGCCAGTGCAGACGCCAACCGCTTCAGCATTTACAGGAATCAGCGAAAGAATATCACCCGTATTCCCGGAAAACTTCCGATGCTCCCCTCCCCGAATCAGACAGATTTCCTGCGAGCCATCGATAATGTGTACGGTAATCCCGGAAATTCGCGGAGACATCAGAAGCATCACATTGGCGATAGTCATGTCCCACCTGGCGCCCAGGGCCGCCAGCAACAGAATAGTATCCGCCCCCAGATTGACGGCATAATCCAGCGCCAGTTCCAGATCGGTCTGGTCCTTTCGCGGGGGATAACGGTACACCGGAATATCGGCCAGGGATATGGCTTCCAAATCTTCGGAAGCAAGCGAATCCATATCACCAATGACTGCATGAGGGAGGATGTTCCACCGGACACAATGATGGTACCCGCCATCGACTGCAATGACAATATCGTCAGGCTGAATCTCGACAGCGGAATCCGCGGAGCAAACGCCATTGGCAATTACGACAGCGCGCATGTTGTCGCACCCCTGAACGGAAAAGACCGGAACAAAGCCGGCATGTTACGAAGCCGTCAAAATGGGTTCGATCTCCCTGAGACTGGTGATATGAAATCGGGCGTCGAGCGCGGGATTTTTATAGGCGGCCAAAACGACGCCGGCGGCTTCCGATGCTATCTGATCAAGCTTGGAATCACCAATATAAAGCATTTGTTCCGGCTCGATCTGAAAATGCGTAAGAATTTTTATCAGAGAATCCGGATAGGGTTTGGGACGGGGAACATCCAGGGCGCTCACCACCAGATCGAAATAACCTTCAAGATGATGCGCTTTCAGCACCGGATGAATCGTATTGGTTCTGTTGGTAGCGATCGCCGTATGGTATTCAGGCCGCAAACGGTCGATCAGAGGCTTTAAATACGGTTCGATTTCCATTTTCTGCAGAAACGGCAGATATGGCATACCCAGCCGGTATTCGTTGGCTTTGAGCGCTTCATCTTTGTCCGGAAAAAGGTAATCAATCGCCTCGTCGGCGGTATGCATATACACATAGGCAAACTGGTTTTCCGTCAGGTCCGGTTTGTGCATATAATGCAATATCTCATTATAATACAGTTTATTAGCCACTTCGGTATCAAACATGACACCATCGCAGTCAAATGCAATCAGACGTATGCGCATAATTTCCTGCTGATCATTCCAGTTCGCATTCAAACTGATACCTTTGTCAGCTTCGCTGTGCCGCGATTCGACGTACTGAATGTACAGTCTCATCGCTGCTCGCTTGCTTTCGCGGTCTCAGTCCGAATG
>LKPX01000025.1 GCA_001443525.1 Desulfobacteraceae bacterium RAAP-1
ACCACTCTGGCCTCAATAGCCAGAAGCTCGATGCCTACCAGAGAGACTCTCGCCCATGCGTCAACCACGATGCCTTTGTCAAGAATCCGGTCTATAACCTCTACCAGACTCGATGATGCATTCGTTTTTTCTACTGCCATGATAATTTCACCTCCCTTCTATGTTCCATCGTTATACTCCGACCGGTCATACTGAATTTCCGGCGCCTGCTGAACCCTCCATCGCTGAGGACTGAAGTCGGAGCGGCAAATTGAAAAACCCAGAATAACCCGTCTGCCTGTCAACAAGACAAAAAGATTCAAGAGAACTTGGGAACAGATGTTTTTTACGTGCACGTCGTCGCCATGCTGTTCGTCAGCGCCTGTTTGCATACTGTAATCAACTCATTGATATCAAACGGCTTATCCAGAAATGCCCACGCTCCCCCATTAAAAAACTTTTTGCGAATTTCATCTGTTCCATAAGCTGTGACAACAACGACTTTGGGATAGACTCCATTCTGTCTGATATGATCAAGAATCGACAAACCGCTCATATCCGGAAGCAGGTAATTTAAAATAACCACCGGGGTTTGCGGATAACACCGCATGTATTCCATAGCATCTTTTCCGTTTGTGACCGCATCCACGGACAAACCGGCCTTTTCCAGCACATTGGCCATGGTCCAGAGCATTTCTTCGGAATCATCAACAATCAGTATTTCAGTTTTTTTCGGCATATACCTGTTCACCCGGGTCAATGGTTTTCTACCGCAACAGGGAAAAATGTGTCACCACACATTCATTGGGACCAAATCATGAAGACGTGTGAAACAAATCAATCAGCAGAAGATGTTGAGGGGAGAATTGGAAATATTGGCTGGTGTGAATTCCGGTCATCCGGTAAATGCGCCATAACGACCTGCTGATTCTAATGGAATTAGATGCAAATTGAATACCAAGACCTCTATTAAAAATAACTATCAAATATCATTAATTAATTTTGATATTCAACATTTTGGGGAAACAATATCAGCGGGGATTGGGTATGGCATAGCTACCCCAACTGGGACATCTATGCCATAATTAAAAAACCGGCTATCGGATCTGGCTGTTTTTCATTTTCCTTAAAAGCGTTTTGTAGTCAATTCCCAGCTCTCGAGCTGCCTCGCTTTTATTTCCGCCGCATCGTTCAATTTCTTCTGTAATCAATTTTTTCTCGATCGACTCGGTGTGTTTACGGATAATTTCCTTAAGGGGTCTGTTGTCTGGGTTCACACGACAGGCCATTTCTGTTTGATCCGGATCAGGAGTCGAGTCACCGGTCAGGATTAAATGTTCCGGACAGATCGGCTCATGGGCATCGCAGAGCAGCACGGCCTGACGGATCACATTCCGTAGTTCCCGCACATTGCCCGGCCATGAACAGGATATCAGCATATTCAGCGCCTCACGAGAAAATCCTGAGCAAATTTTATCAAGTTCAATCTGAGCCTCATCCATGAAACGTTTGGCCAAATATGGAATGTCTTCTTTCCGGTTACGAAGCGTAGGCAGATCAATGATAAATTCTTTCAACCGGTAAAACAGATCGGATCGAAAATGACCGGCACCCACATCCGCTTCCAGCGGCTGATTGGTCGCGGCAATGATACGAACATGCACCGCCTCAGCTTTTTTAGCGCCCAGTCGCAGAATCTGGCGTTCTTGCATGGCACGAAGAATCTTCTGTTGTGATGGATACGGCAGATTTCCCACTTCATCCAGAAACAGGGTTCCGCCGCTGGCCAGCTCAAAATAGCCGGATTTGTCGGCATGGGCGCCGGTAAACGCACCTTTCTGAAACCCGAACAGCTCGCTTTCAATCAGCGTTTCCGGGATCGCACCACAATCCACCGCAACAAAAGGCCCGTCTTTTTCATAACTCATATCGTGAATCGCCCGTGCGACCAGTTCCTTTCCAGTTCCGCTTTCTCCCTGGATCAATACGGTGAGAGGAGTTGGCGCCACTTTTTCAACCAGTTGAACCATTTTTTTAATGGAATCGCTGGAACCCATCCGTTCATACAATGTTGCCCGCTCGCCAAGCACTTTTCTGAGCCGGGTGACCTCCTGCATCAGATCCTGAGTTTCAAGCGCCCGTTGAATGGTAAACAGAAGATCGTTGTTATCGATGGGTTTGCGGACATAGTCATAGACGCCGATTTTTATGGCATCGACAGCATTTTTGATATTGGCGTGAGCGGTAATCATGACAATGGGAACAGCCTGCATTTTCTTTTTGATTTGTTCTGCGATACATAGTCCATCCTTGCCCGGCATTCGAAAATCAAGAAGGATTAAATCCGGAATGTTTTTTTCCAGAAATTCCATGCACTCGTTCCCATCTTTGACCTGATGGACGCAATATCCCGCGGCGGTCAAGACATTGGACACGGCCCATCGAAAATCACAGTCATCGTCCACCATCAGGATGTTCCTGGGCATCGGCTGATTCTGATCAATCCGCATGATTTGTTTCCTTTCCGTTGTCTGTCTGAAATGTTGCCGGCAGTATCACCGATATTCTGGTTCCCCCACCGGCATTGGGTTCAGCGAGAATGATCCCATTATGCAGTTGGATAATTGAAAAACTGATGCTCAATCCCAGCCCTGTTCCCCCGTCCTTGGTTGTAAAAAACGGGTCGAAAATCCGTTTTCGGTATTCTTCGGGAATACCTGGGCCATTATCGATGACAGCAGCCTCCACCTGGCGCCGGTTCGGATGAAAAGCTGTTTTAATAATGATTATTCCTTTTCCGCCGACTGCCTGAATCGCATTGATCATAATATTCAGAAAGACCTGTCCCAGTTTTTCCTCATCGCCGCACACCAGCGGTAAATCCGGCGCCAGTTGATTTTCAAAAATGATGCGGCAAGCGGTCATTTCAAGTCTGGCCATATCCGTCATTTTTAGAAATATATCATTAATATTCAGCATCTTCTGCTCCATATCCGATGGCCGGGAAAAGGCCAGGAGATCATTGATCAAATTACTGGCCTTCTGACTGTTTCGATAGATCACTTGAAAATTCTCCGTAACCAGACGATCCGTACTCAGATTTTCAAGGCTGAACTGTGCGCAGGAACTGATAACCGCCAGCGGATTCCTGAGTTCATGGGCAAGGCCTGCGGAGAGCAGCCCCAATGAAGACATTTTTTCTTGCCGAATCATGGTGTCTTCCATTTCCTTACGAACAGAAATGTCTGCAACGGATATATTGATACAGAGCGGATTCCCGGTGACATCCCGGATCAGGCCGGCGGAAACCTGAGCCGCAAACAAGGAATGATTGTTTCGAACAGCCGTCATCTCCGCGCCATTATTCCCCTTTTCCAGCAGATAGCCTGCGATGTTAAAAACCGGCGGATCTGTTTTAAATAAATCATTGAGAGGCCTGTCAATCATGTCTTTTTCCGCGTCATATCCCCACATGTCAATAAACGATGAATTGACATAGACTATTGTCCCGTCAAGCTTGACAAATGCAATACCGTAAATGGATGTTGAAATCGCAGAACCCTTGACCTGAAGTTCCATTTCTTTTTGTTTTCGATCTGTCACATCCCGGATGGATCCTATGATTCCAGAAGACGTGCCATCAGATTGGTAAACCAGAGTTGAGGTAATCGAGATCCAGTGATGGGTTCCATCCTTATATATGAATTGCGTTTCATAATTTGTGACCGTTCCATTTTTCAGAAGCATCTCCAGATACAGAGATCTGTCAACAGAATTAACATAAAAGTCCGTGACCGATTTTCCAATCACCTCTTCACGGGAAAATCCAAAGACATCCAAAACGGACGGGCTGATTTCCAGAAAGACACCTGCCAGCGTTGTCTCAAAATAAACTTCCCGAATATTTTCAAAGAGTCTTCGGAATTTCATTTTCTGCTCATGCAGCTTATCTTCTTCCTGCTTACGCCTGGTGATATCAAGGCAATGACCGATATAACCAGCAAATTCATTATTACGGTCATAGCGCGGACAGCCTTCATCAAGTATCCAGCGGTATTCGCCATCGTAACGGCGCAACCGATACTCGATGCTGAATTTCTCCCGGCGATCAAACGCCCCAACATAAATATCCAAACAGCGTTGCAGGTCATCCGGATGCACACCTTCCGCCCAACCATTTCCCTCTTCCTGTTCAAGTGTGCGTCCTGTGAATTCGAGCCAGACGCGATTGAAATAGTTGCAGCGTCTATCTGTTCCGGATGTCCAGACCATTGCCTGGCCAGAATCCGCCAAGGTTCTGAAGTTCAGTTCACTCTCACGCAGCTTTTCATCAGACTGTCTGCGTTCTGTGATATCACTCATTACGATGCGGCACACAGGGGTACCGTCGGCATCCTGCGCGGCAGTCGCCGCCAGATGTGACCAGAATGCAGACCCGTCCATTTTCAGCATCCGCAGTTCGCAATTCTGCGGTTCACCGGTATCAAAGAGCTGTTTGCGGTGCAGGTAGTAGATGTCCTGGTCCTCTTTATGGATGAACCGGGTGAACGGCTGATTGATCAGCGCGCCTCGCATCATGTCCAGCAGGGTGGCGATGGTGAGGTTGGCCGCCAGGATCAGCCCCTGCACGCTGATGGTGCAATAGCCCACAGGTGCCAGGTCGTAGAAGTCGAAATGGTGAGCGCGCGCCGCGTCCAGTTCCTCCTGCTTTGAACGCAGCTCCTCGTTCTGCATCTCCAACTCGATCTGATGCACGCGCAACTCGAGAAGCACCTGACGAATTTCTTCGAACGACAATGCCTCAATGTTTTCCGACGACAGCGGCAACATTTTTCCGGGAAACTCATCTTCGTCCTGCAGCGTGTCGGATTCAACGCTCTTGCGTGGCTTGTTCATGTCGTACTCCATTTCATCCCAGTTTCACATGATTATCCAATACCCGACAAAGATTTACGATTGCTGGCCCCTCAAAGGGGCCTTTTCGCAATCAGAGTTATGGGATAACATCCCCTTGTTATCCCTTCAGTACATTCCGCACTTTGACGGCCAGATCCTTCATGGAGAACGGCTTCTGGATGAAGTTCACACCCGCGTCCAGTACTCCCCGGTGAGCGATCACGCTGGATGTATAGCCAGACATGAACAGAATTTTCATGTTGGGGTAAAAGGATTGTATCTGTTCCGCCAGGTCCCTGCCGTTCATTTCCGGCATGATGACATCGGTGATGAGAAGGTGTATCTCGCCTGCATGTTCCCTGGCCAGCCCAATGGCCTCGCCTGGCGTGTCTGCTGTCAGGACCCGGTACCCTAATATTTCCAGCATCTTTTTAGCCATCGTCAGTAGTGAAGGCTCGTCCTCCACCACCAGCACCGTCTCGCCATGGCTTGAAGGGATTTCCATCGGTTTTTTCGGCTGAATATTAACGACTGGGTCCGCGTAACGGGGCAGGTAGATTTTGAAGGTCGTGCCTTTTCCGGGCTCGCTGTAAACATTGATGAATCCGTTGTTCTGTTTGACGATGCCATACACCGTGGATAGCCCCAGGCCGGTTCCATGTCCAATGGCCTTGCTTGTGAAAAACGGTTCAAAGATATGGTCGAGGATATCCTTGTCCATGCCGCAGCCATCGTCGCTGACAGCCAGCAGCACATATTCTCCTGCTACAAACCCAAGATGACTGGCGCAGTAGGACGCGTCAAAGACGGCATTGTTCGTTTCGATAGTAACATTGCCGACATCAGCAATGGCATCCCTGGCATTGACGCAAAGATTGGCCAGTATCTGATCAATCTGGACGGGGTCCATCTTGACAGGAAACAGGACTGCTTCCGGCAGCCATGCCAGATCGATATCCTCACCGATAAGATGCCGGAGCATCGAGAGCATGCTTTCCACGGTATTGTTCAGGTCGAGTACCACGGGGGCGATTGTCTGTTTTCGGCTAAAGGCCAGCAATTGCCGCGTTACGTCCGCGGAACGTTTTGCGGCCTTGAAAATTTCATCAAGATCGGCGTGCAGCGGCTGGGCCGGGTCCACCTTGCATAACGCCAGTTCCGTATAACCAAGAATCACGCTGAGCATATTGTTGTAATCATGGGCCACGCCGCCTGCCAGCAGGCCCACTGCTTCCATCTTCTGAGCCTGACGGAACTGAGATTCCAGGGAAAGCTTCTCGGTGATGTCTTCGACCATTTCGATCGCCGCCGTAACTTTGTCCGACGCGTTGAAGATCGGCGTCGAAATGATGCGGTAGTTGCGCACCTTTCCTGCCCACGGTGTTTGCGTTGTGGCTTCGTGGACCTGGCCGTCCCGCAGGGTCATTTGGGTCGGGCAGTAGTCGCATATCACCTCGCGTGGCGGGTTGTTGAACGCGCGGAAACAGATGGGACGTTGACCGGGATCGATGTTCGGGAACCACTCACGTATCCGGTGGTTCAGTTCGAGAATCTCCATTTGGGGACTGATGAGGGACACGCCGATCCCGATGTTGTCCAGAATGCTGCGCATCTTGGCATCGCTCTCTCCCAATGCCATCTCCGTCCGCTTGCGGGCCGTGATATCACGAATATTGCACTGGATCACCTTGCGATTGTCCACAAGATAAACATTACTGACAAACTCCACGGCGATGGGCCGCCTGTCGTGGGTTTCCAGCGGCAGATCGTCGTAACGAATGTATTCGTTGTCTTGCAGTGTCTTGAAAGCATCCTTGGATGCTGCAATATCCTTAAATACACCAAGCTCCCAGATATATTGCCCGTATAATGCCTCGTAAGAATAACCAAGTAACTGCAACAGGAAAGGATTGACATCCACCACCTTGCCCGTGTCGGCGTCCAGAATCAGGATACCGTCCTTGGCGGATTCAAAGAGCCGACGGTAGCGCTTCTCGGAATCGTGCAACGCCTCTTCGGCCTTCTCCTTTTTCAGCAATCTTTCTTCCAGCAGTGCAATCCGCCTGTTCAGTTCGGTGTTGGCGAGACGAAGCTGGGTTTCAATATCTGTATCTGACAAAATTATCACCTCGCATCATGGTGGGACATACATAATTATTTTTTCATGTATGTCCCCATCATCACATGCATGGCCTTTACGATATCATCGATCGCTTCGTGGACGCCCTCGGCGCCGGAACCTATTTCCGATGTTCCCTTCGTTTCGGTCTTTCCATAAACATCGGATTTGATTTTTTTCAGGTTTTGCGCGTGTGTTTCAAACTGCATGCGGTGTTCTTCTTTCATATGTTTGATGGCATCGGAATTAATCTGTTGGACGAGTTCATCGGCCTCGGCCAGTAGTTGCTCGATACTTTTGGATTCGGATTTCTTTGTCATAATGTTTCCTTTCGGTAGCGATTCTCGTGAATAACGATGGATGGTTTCGCAAAAAGTCATCAAAGAATGTACCGTTCACATATTTTACGGTAGTGATGGCCATATATGGAAAGCGTGACAGCCAATGATAATTGGCTGGGCCTGCGGATCAGTGTCCAGAACATCAGTTGCCAGTAACGAAAACGCTCCTTGCCCAAAACCCCAAGCCGGAAAGTGGCTCGAAAGTATGCAAGAAACCGCTGAACATTTATCGGCTGGTTGGTTTCAGGCGCCTTGAGTTCCTTCAGTAACGTTCTGACCCTTCGATAGTAATATTTGGGAGAATAAATCTGTTTCATAATCGTTCGGTACCCCGCCAAAAGCCTGTCTATGCCCATTTGTGGAATAATATTGGTTGTTCCGTCCACATTGTCTCCATTAAAGGCATTGACCACCCGGCTCTCCCGTTGAAGCCGGTCAAAAAGGCGGGTACCCGGGGGAGCCTGGAGCATTCCCACCATTGCAGTGACAATGCCGCTTTTTTGAATGAAATCAATCTGCCGCTGGAAAATGGAGGGTTTGTCGCTGTCAAAGCCCACAATAAATCCGCCCATCACCTGCAACCCGGAACGGTGGATGATGTTGACGCTTTCAAGGAGATCCCGGTTTTTATTCTGGGTTTTATGGCATTCTGTCAGGCTGAGCTCATCAGGCGACTCAATACCGATAAAAACGGAATCGAATCCAGCCATTACCATCATGTCCAGGAGTTCCGGATCATCAGCCAGATTGATGGATGCTTCTGTAAAAAATACACATCCTTTTTTATTCTTACGCCATTCGATCAGGGCGGGCAGTAAATGCGTTTTAAGGTAACTCTTATTTCCGATAAAATTATCGTCAACAAAAAATATACTGCCGCGCCAGCCGGAGACGTAAATACTGTCCAGTTCTGCAACGATTTGCTGGGGGGTTTTCATACGGGGCCGGTGACCGAACAGCGTCGTGACATTGCAGAATTCGCAATTGAACGGGCACCCTCTGGAAAACTGCATGCTCATGGACGCATATCGCTTCATTTTTATCAGATTCCATGCGGGAATCGGGGTATCGCCAATATCGCAAAAACAGGATGCTCTGTAGATTTTTTTGAGCTGTCCGTTTTGTAAGTCCGATAAAAATGCGGGAAGGGTCAGTTCCGCTTCGTCGAGAACGAGATGATCCACCGTCTTGAACTCATCAGGTTCGGAAGTAAACAAAGGCCCCCCGGCAACGACTGTCAAATTCATTGCGTTACAACGGGCGATAATTTGTTCGGCCGATTTCCGCTGAATTGCCATGCCTCCAATAAAGGCCATGTCCGCCCATAAAAGGTCTTTATCCGTAAGGCCATCCACGTTGATGTCCACCAGGCGTTTGGACCATTTTGCCGGTAACAAGGACGCGACAGTAAGCAGGCCAAGCGGCGGGAAAGCCGACTTCTTTCCGATAAAACTTAAAGCATACGCGAAAGACCAGAACGTATCCGGAAATTTGGGATAAATAAGGAGAACATTCATATCAGCAGGCTCCTTTCCGCATCAATGTGGGGGAAAACAGTTTCTTTTTTTCTTATGGAATAGACGGCTTCGATATCTTCAGAATCTATGACCGTAAAAATTTGAATTTTCAAGGGTTCGCTTAAGAGGCTCTTTGTTCCAAGCAACACTCGGAATCTGTCGGACTTCATGTGATGGTCCAGATATTGGCGGGTTTCCCATTCCGAAATCAGGTTGAAAACATTATTGTCTTCGATATCACAGAAGATTCCATAGCTCAGACATCCTTTCTCCTTTCCTGGCTGCTCAATCATTGAAAGAAGCGTCTGCAAAACCTCTTTCTGCTTTTCGGGAAGCACGTTCATGATTGTTATGGCTATTATCATTGTCTGGAAGAGATCCTTTTCTCTTGTCCATCCGATGGTTCTTTTATCAATCTTGACGACTTCGTAAAAAGTCCGGAGGCTGCGTTGCGCTGCATCCTTCGTCATTGCAGCGTACGACAAGTACGCTTCATTCCTTGCGGATTTGCGCGCCTTGCCTGCGAACTTTTTACAAAGCCGTCTGAAAATCGACTTTTTACGAGGGCGTCAATCTTTCACATTCGGTTTATCGAACGGTTCAGTCTTTTTTTCTTTTCACGGCCAGCAACACAATGCCGCCCACGAGCGCGACAGCTCCAACGATCGGTGGAAGCGGAAACGTTTTGGTTTTTTCCGCCGTCACTTTCAGTGGACCGATATTCACGACATTTTCTTTGGTCGTATAGGTGATCCCTTGATACGCGAAGGCCACGATTCCTATAGCAATCAGTATGATGGCAAGAAGTGTGGTTGTTCTCATGTGACCCTGCCTTTCTATTTGCCCAAAACCTTCTCAACCTGGCCGAGCTTTTCCTGAACTTTCCCATCCAGATTTTCAACTTTGCCTTCGGCTTCCAAATCACGATTCCCGACAACTTTTCCGACGGTCTCCTTGACCTTGCCTTTTGCCTGGTGCATCTTGCCTGCTGCATTGTCTTTTGTGCTTGATTTCATGGTATTTCTCCTTTTTGATGTTGGTTTGCGTCAAGAGTTGACTATATTCTGCCCAAAAAGAGCAGGATTAAAAGGATAATCACGATCAGCCCGACTCCGCCGCTGGGTGCATATCCCCATGACCGGCTGTGCGGCCAGACCGGGATAATTCCCAGAAGCGCCAGTATCAGAACGATGAGTAAGATTGCGCCTAATGACATGATTTGTTCTCCTTTGACAAATAGTGATAGACGTCATCTTACAGTCGGCGGCAATCCGGCAGTCTGAGCGGACGTCTATATGAACCCGGTTTATTCGACAACCATGGTGTTGACGACTCTCTTTACGCCGTAAACGTCGCTAACGAGTTTGGTGGCCAGATCCTTTTCCGCTGCATTTCTGGCTTTGCCCCCCAGCTCGACCACGCCCCCTTCCGTTTTGACGGTGGTATTGACGGCGCTGGTAGATCGATGATACAGCAACGTCGTTTTGACCAGGGCGGTGATGGATGCATCATCAATGGATTCGGTCATGGCATCCACCTTTTCGCCTACCGTTTTTTTACCCGGCTTCTTTACGGCAGGTAAAATCGTCATCTCATTTTTAACATTTTTAACCCCTTCAACATCCCTGGTGTATTCGGTTACCAGGCTCTTTTGGGCTAAACTGCTGGCTTTGCCGCGCAAGGTAACAATCCCGTCTTTTGCCATAACCTCGGTTTCGGTGGCGTTTACGTTCCGATGGAACAAAAGGGCGGATTTCACCTTGGCGACAAGCCACGCATCCGAGTTCACAGCAGGAACGTCACCTTTTACTTCCAGCTTGTTGTCAACGCTTTTAACTCCGGGCAGGTTTGCAATGGTTTCCCATGCCAGAGATTTGTGGGATTCTCCGGAAACAGTTCCGGTCAGGGTGACAGCGCCATCTGTGGACTGGATTTTAATATCATCGCCCTTGAGGTAGGTCTTGAACACATAAGACTGTTTTGCGGAGGATTCGATGCGGTCATCCATTTCGGATGCGAACAGATTGACATTGATTAAAAGCAAAGAGGCGACAATTACGACAGATGATAATAGATAAATCGTTTTTTTCATGATACGTTTTCCTTTCTGTGTTGTATTTATAGTTATTGACGATGCTCCCAACAATTCCTGGCGTGATGGCTGACAAAGGATTACTTCTTCATTTCTTCTATGGGTCCGTAATTTTATCGAGCTGGCCGAGATTGTTTATGAGCTTTCTCGTCCATATTTTCATTTTTGCCTTCGGTGGCCAAGTCACTCTCTTTGATTAAATTCCTGACAGCCTCTCCGATATTGCTTTTGATTTGGTGCATTTTGCCTTCCGCACTGTTTTTTGACCATTTTTTCATGAAATTCCTCCTCTTTGTTTTAGGAAAATAATCCTTGGAGAATCTATTCTTACGGTAAACGTCCATCTGCTTCAGCCGGCATTTATGGCTGACCGGATGAAAAAGCCGCCATTGCGGGTGCGGCTGCCGACAACATCTTTCTCAGCTCCTCTCCCTGCACACTTTCTTTTTCGGAAAGAAGATGGGCCAAATCATCCAGAACGGTTCGCCGCGCTGACAGGATTTTGCGCACGCGCTGATGGGCTTCCTCAATAAATCGCGTGACCTCATCGTCAATCTGGGCGGCTTTTGCTTCGCTGTAATTTTTGCCGGGAGAATAGCTTTCCGGAAGAAACATCGGCTGGCGCGGACGCTCATAGCTCACCAGCCCCAGACGGTCGCTCATGCCGTATTCCGTGACCATGGACCGCGCAATATCCGAGGCCCGCTGCAAATCATTCTGAGCGCCGGTTGAGATTTCCTGGAAAACCAGTTCCTCAGCCACCCTGCCGCCCAAAAGAACGGCCAGCCTGTCCAGCAGTTCTGAACGCGTCATCAGGTAGCGGTCCTCCGTGGGTTGCTGCTGGGTATAACCGAGAGCCGCGATCCCCCGGGGAATGATGGAAATTTTATGCACAGGGTCGGCATGCTCAACAGATTCGGCCACAATCGCATGTCCGGACTCATGGAAGGCGACAATTTCTTTCTCCTTGGCGTTGATCACCCGGTTCTTTTTCTGAAGCCCTGCAACCACCCGGTCGATGGCTTCGTCAAAATCCGCCAGTTCCACGATTTCTTTATTATTTCGGGCGGCCAGAAGCGCTGCTTCATTGATGATGTTGGCCAGATCTGCTCCCACAAAGCCCGGGGTGCGGCCGGCGATGATGCGCAGATCAACGTTGGGACCTAACAGCACATTTTTGGAGTGAATTTTCAGGATGGCTTCCCGTCCATTGATATCGGGCCTGTCCACCAGAACCTGCCGATCAAACCGTCCCGGACGCAGCAACGCAGGATCCAGAATTTCGGGCCGGTTGGTGGCGGCCATGATGATGACCCCTTTATTCGTTTCAAACCCATCCATTTCCACCAGGAGTTGATTGAGCGTTTGCTCTCTTTCATCATGTCCGCCCATGACATTCATCCCCCGGGCCTTGCCCAATGCATCCAGTTCATCAATGAAGATGATGCAGGGCGCCTGATGGGCTGCCTGAGAGAAAAGATCCCGGACCCTCGCTGCTCCAACGCCGACAAACATCTCCACAAACTCGGACCCGCTGATACTGAAGAAAGGCACCCTGGCCTCTCCGGCTACGGCTCTGGCCAGAAGGGTCTTGCCGGTTCCCGGAGGGCCGACCAGAAGCACGCCCTTGGGTATCCTGCCGCCCAGTTTCTGCGCCTTTTCCGGCGTGCTTAAAAATTCAACGACTTCCCGGAGCTCATCTTTCGCCTCATCGATACCGGCGACATCCATAAAGGTGACCTTTGTCTCGTTCTCTGCGAAAATCTTGGCCTTGCTCTTGCTGAAAGACATGACCCCCATGCCCGGTCCCATTTTTTTCATGGCAAACCGCCAGATCAGAAAAAAAATGCCAAGGGGGAGAACCCAGGACAGAAGGCTGCTCAGGAATTTATTTTCATAACGCCCGGAGTAACTGACTTTGCGTTCATCCAGCTCCTTCACCAGATCGGGATCATCCACGCGAACCGTCGTAAACTCCTTAACAGGTTTACCTTCCAGCGTTCCGTTGATACTATCAGGGCTGATAATCAATTTGGCCAGTTTGCCTTCAGCGATGTACTGTTTAAATTGACTGTAGGGAATTGTCTCCACTTTTGCTGAAAAATAGTACTGCTGCAGATAGGTAAATAAAAGTATGGCCATCATGACATACCAGATGCTGAATTGTGTTTTGGGGGGCAACGCGCCCTTAATATTCTGGGAATCATGCGGACCCGTGAGGGAATGTATCTTGTCCGTTATTTTTTCCAGAAGCCCTTTGTTTTCATTGGATGGCATTTTGATTTTCCTGTTTTTTTCTGATAGGTACGACTGGTTCCGATTCTGTAAACTCCCTCCCCCAAAGGGGGGGACTGGGGTGAGGGTTAAAAAACGCAAATTGTAACCGCTCAAAGTATTATATCTGGTTGCGTACCCAATGCATGGGTATCCGATGCGAAGATTGTCACGAAGTTGGAGCGACGAAATCTGTATTGGTCAATGGCTTAAGAAGGATCGAACTCGGAGCTGTTTTTCACGGATTCTCGCGAGAGGTTTAAAATACACAGTCGTTAAATTATGCGATTCGTAACTGTGCAACCGATGCCCGGGCATCCCCTCCACTTATGTCTGGAACGATTCTTAGTTCCAGCACCGTCACTCCGGCAAGATCGACCGAGTAATCTTCAAACTCACGGGTCATCTCCGGAGGACTGAAGTTATATTGCTGCCGCACAATCTCCCGGTAAGATCGACCGACGTCCGCTGACCACCGCAACACGAACTCTTGCGTGCGCACCCGTTGATCTTCATGAAACAGTAGTTGAATACGGCTGAGCCTTCGCGGCTCATCAAACAGAAAGCGGATTGTCTGCTCTCCGGCTTGTGCTGCCTGCCAGCCTGATCCGAAGCCATGTATCAGCGCCTCCTCGATCGGGTGCGCCGCATCCTCGGATGTGAGTTCGACTATCGCCACCTGTTGCAAGTCTATCCAATTTTGATCAACAGGTGAGGCATGTTGAGAATTCCGATTCATTATCCGCTTGCGCATAGATCTGCCTCGTTTTTACTTTTCGGTCATTTTAAAATCCATGACGCGGTTATTTCGCGAAATATCTCTGTACTGCACTTACATAAGAATTTGCATTCTTTGTGCCAGGGTTCCGGTACAGATCGTTACATCACCCATCATTCTGATTTTTATCAATAATTGTTTAATGGAGCATTCACGGGGATGTTATTAAGACTTGCATAAAAAGGTCATATGTAATCTGTGGTCATATATGACGTTTTTCGGGGGATAATGCCTTGACGCACAGGTGTCGATATCAGGTTGAACGGATATAAACACTTGGGTTTTTGCTGACTCAGGGGACTTATGTTCCCACGCGTTTGCGAAGGTACTTCCTCAAATAAGCCCGGTCGCCCATCATGAGCACCAATGGACCGTTCGCCGCCATTTCCACGATGCTGATGGAAGCCACCGGCATATGGATGCGATCGCGGTAACGTCCCACATCAATGCCTAACAGGGAACACAGCATGATCCGGGTTGTGGCTTTATGAGAGACGACAAGGACATTCCCCGTACTGCAGGTTTGTTCAATCTCCTCTATGACAAGCGAACTGCGCCGGGCGATATCGATACCTCTCTGCCCCCCAGTTGGTGCATTCCACCCTGGATCGGCCAACCAGCGAACATAGGCATCATGAAACTGACAATTTACCTCTGCAGGGGTTTTCCCTTCCCATTGACCATAGGCGATTTCCCTCAGCCCTTCCTTGAGTTGCATGCCTATCCCCGCGGCATCGCAAAGCGGTTTGGCCGTAGCCACGGCACGGCGCAGCGGACTGGAAAAAACCGCGGCCCATGGAAGGGATTTATAAGCATCGGCAAAATCTTCGGCCATCTGATACCCTTCGGGGGTTAAATCCGGATCAAGGGTTCCGCAGTAACCGCCCGCCTGACTGGAAGTGGTTTCTCCATGTCGCAGAAAATAGATGGTTAAGCTCATAAGTGAGTCCTTTCTCCTCTGCACTCAGCGCTTCGAAACAGGGAGGCTGGCACACATGTTTGACGGCTTCGTAAAAAGTCCGCATGCTGCGTTGCGCCGCATCCTTCGTCATTGCAGCGTACGACAATTACGCTTCATTCTTCAGGATTTGCACACTTTGCATGCGAACATTTTACGAAGCCGTCCGAAATTCGACTTTCTACGATGGCATCAAGTTTAGTGGGTTGGGCATTACTTGTTGTCATGATTCATGTCCTTTCCATTGCGGCATTGTATTCGCCACGCCGCGCAGCCCGGTTGCATCTGGCGCGATGAACCAGCGCTTGCTGTGCCGCCGACACATTCGCTTCCTTGCCTTGCCAAATCTCCAAAGCCGGTTGCTGGACGGCACGTGCAAACGAAAATGCCAACGCCCAGGGAAGTCGCGACTTGAATCTAACATTCATGGCATTCAAACGGGCCGAAGCCAGTTCACCGGATTGGCCGCCCGACAAGAACGCAATTCCCGGAACGGCGGCCGGGACCGCTCGCTTGAGACATCTGACCGTGGCGTCGGCCACCTCGTCCACTGTTTCTTGCTTGGGACATGACAATCCCGGAAGCACCATGTTGGGCTTCAGGAGCATCCCCTCCAGCATCACCCGTTGCGTGTAAAGATGGCTGAAAACCGTATGCAGGACTTTTTCCGTAACCTTGCGGCACTGCTCCAGGGTATGTCCGCCGTCCATAAGTACTTCCGGTTCGACAACAGGGACGATTCCTGCTTCCTGGCACAACGCGGCATAGCGGGCCAGTGCCTGCGCGTTGGCCTCGATGCAGCCCCGGCTGGGGATGCCGTCGCCTATTGCAATCACAGCGCGCCACTTGGCGAAACGGGCGCCCATTTGAAAGTATTCAGCCAGGCGGTCGCGCAGGCCGTCCAACCCTTCGGTTATTTTCTCTCCGGGATGACCGGCCATGTCCTTTGCACCAGAGTCAACCTTGATACCCGAAATGATCCCTGACTTGGTGATAACTTTGACAAAGGGCGTGCCGTCTTTCTTTTGCTGACGGATCGTCTCGTCATAGAGGATCGCGCCGCTGATGCACTCACCCAGACCGGGCGTGGTCACAATCAACTCCCGCCAGGCACGCCGGGCTTCCTCGGTCTGGGGAATTCCCAAAGCGGCAAATCGCTTGTTGCAGGTGGGGTTGCTTTCATCCATCGCCAGCAGGCCCTTGTCGCCTGCGACCAGCATCCTTGCGGTATCTATCAGCTTTTGTTGATTCATTGGATATTGCTCCATCTATAGTTTCAAATTTCCGAATTTCTCGGCAATTGCTACCGTTCACCACGGTCATTCTTGTTGGCTGAGCGCATCTCCCTTCTCTTTCTCTTTGCCTGCGTGTTCCTGGCCCAATCCCATAGTCAAAGCTGTCATTCCGGCAATACTCCCAAGCTGCATGGTTTCCACGGCCGTGCTGGGTACAATTACGATCGTGGCGTTGTTCTTCAACCCCTCATAGAGCATGTTCATAGCCCTTAAATGAAGCGCGATGGGATTGTTGATATAGGTCTTGGCCGCTTCTCCAAATTTCTCCGCCACCTGTCGTTCCGAATCTCCCAGAATCACCCGGGCCTGACGTTCCCTTTCAGCCTGGGCCTGCATCGACATCGCATCCTCCAGGGCCGATGGAATCAGTACATCCTTGACTTCCACCGAAATAACATTAACGCCCCATGGCTCGGTGCGCTCATCAATGATCTTCTGCAGCTCGCTGCTGATTTTTTCCCTGCCTTCCAGCATATCCGATAGCATGGTCTTGCCGATGACATCCCGCAGCGCCGTTTGGGATGCCCAACTGATTGCGCTTTGATAGTCGGACACATCCAGGGCGGCCTTCTTGGGATCCACAACTTTCCAAAACAGCACTGCATCAACATCCACCGGCACCGTGTCTTTGGTAAGCGTCTTTTCCGCCTTGAAAGAAGCGGTGATCACGCGGGTGTCAATCCAATAAGGTATCGCGTCAATGAACGGAATAATAAAAAACAGTCCGGGCCCCTTGAGGGAGCGGAATTTCCCCAACCGCAGGATCACCACCCTTTCCCACTGGTCCGCAACCCGGATTGCAAGAGAAACGAGGCGGGCGATAACAAAGACAATGAATCCTCCAATACATGCGCTTTCAAAATTATTCGTAGCCCTGTAAAAGGCAAATGCCAATCCTTCGCCAATGACAAGAATTCCGACGAAGATCAATGTTTCAAACGAGCTGATTTTTCTCATTTCGGTCTCTCCCATGTTGTCGTTACTTGAATTTGATTTTCAACCACACCAAGGGCCTGATCGTAGTCCTTGAATTCAACTGACATAAATACCCCCCATCATATGCCTGCTGCCAGCAGCGCGGCGAATTGTTCGGCATCCAGCGGTCGACTGAAAAAGTAGCCTTGCCCTTCTTTACAGTGCTGCGCCTTCAGGAAGGCCAGTTGCGCCTGATTCTCCGCTCCTTATCATTCAGACGAGTTAGCATCCATGTGAAATTCTTCATCCTTTTATGCGGATATGTACTATGGCTTTACATATGCGTATCCATCAAGTTGCTTTTCTATTATTTCTTTAACTCCTATAGGAACTACTTTAACATATGGGCACAGCATTTCCTTTTCAATCTTCAGGCTGTTTAGTGCATTATTACAGGCTATGACGCTTATTCCTTTTTTTTCTAATTCTTCAAGACCCGTATTATCTGATTCAAAGTCTTTCCTGTAACGCATTACGGCTTTCGAATTTGCAACTATCTCAACTTGTGAATCTTTAATGTCGATTCCCTTTAACAGGTTTTCTACATTTGTTATCAGCAGATTCCATTTTTCCAATTCATCAACATGAAAAATAGCTTTGATCTTCATTTTTTTCTCCTCATCACGAAAGTCCTTTCTCGCGTTTGCTTTAATGGAATGCTCATTGGGAGACGATTCATCAACCCAGTATCCCTTTGGTCAGATTGACGGCGATGTGCTGCCCTTCTTTGATCACGCCGACCAGCGCATACGGGGAGATCAACACCTGCCTGCCTATAAGCCAGCTGCTGTCTGCTGTGTCGGCGATCAGATAGCGGACTGTCCAGTACCGGTCATCAAAATAGAATTCTTTGACCTTCCCTATTTCCCCGTCAAGGCTGTCCAATTTGTAACTATTCAGTGCTTTGGCTTTGATTAACATGGCAGTCCTTTCGTTTTTTTACGTGTTGTTTTTACTCGCTGTCGGCGTGCGAATGACAGCGAGTTTGAGAAGTCAGATAGCCTCCTGCCGCAAAAGCGTCGTTGCCAACTGGAGGTGAAAGATAGTCGTACACAACTTCGCCTATGTCGAGCGTCAGATCCGCAATAAAGTGCAGGGCAGACTCGACCTTGAGTACCGGCAGATCCGCTACCGGCGCAAGCGCGTGCGGATGCAGTTCCAGCGAACCCGGCGCAGTCCAGGCGCCTTTGAGCGTCACCTGGGTCGTGTAATAGCGCACCAGTTCGCAGATACGTGCTGAACCGTCAACGTGTGGAATGATTTTCAGCAGGAAATTGGGAGCGGCGAGTGCGACCTGCACTGCGGCATGATCGGCCTCGCGATGCTTGAATCCCATCGTCGCCGTGGCGATGCGCACCTTTCCATAGTCGAGCGTGCCCACCAGTGTATCAATCTCGACATCGAGTTGCGGCGAGGCCAGCTTTTTCGGAAAACCCCACAATTCACGTCCGCCGGCAATGGGTGGATGATCATTCAGGTACATCGCGTGCATGTAGCTGCCTTTATCACCACGAAAGCTTACCGGGATAATTTGGCCGGATTCGGTGTAATCGCCAAAACCGGTCGAGTCAGGCATACGAATGAATTCGTACTTCACTATTGGTTCTAAAATTTCCAGCGGTTCGGGCACCACCGCGTGTAACGCATCCGGATCTGTGCGATAGGTAATGATCAGAAATTCGCGATTGATGAATCGGTAAGGCCCCCGCGGGAATGCCGGGCTCGTTAATGGCATCGCAAAGGCAGTGGCTTTAACGTCTGAAATATTCATAGTTTTTCCTCCAGGAATGCCGACCGGTGTTTTGTTGCCATTATTAACCCGCCATTTTTTTTAGATTGGGCGAAATGATAAGCCGCGCCCCGGTTGCCGCCCGAATCTGCTCAAGCGTAAATTCAGGATTATATTCAATCAGCTCAATGCCTTTATCTGTTATAACCATGACGCCCATTTCAGTTACAATCATATCCACCGCTTTGATGCCCGTTAACGGAAAAGTACACTTTTTCAGTATCTTGTGAGCGCCCTTATTGGTGTGCTCCATGGCAATAATGACCTTCTTGGCTCCAACGACCAGATCCATTGCTCCGCCCATGCCGGGAACCTTTTTGCCCGGTATGATCCAGCTCGATAAGTCACCCTCCTCGTCAACTTCAAGAGCCCCTAAAACAGTTACATCAACGTGGCCGCCGCGAATGATACCGAAGGAAACCGCACTATCTACGAAGCTGCCCCCAATAAGAACAGACGCAGGTTGTCCACCTGCATCAACAACATACAAACTTGCATCATCGGCAGACGGTATCAGGCCCTCTCCAACAATACCGTTTTCTGAAAGGAGGGTGATTCTGACGCCCTCAGGAAGATAGTTTTCAACTTGAGTTGGCAGGCCGATACCCAGACTGACGACATCGCTGTCTTTGAGTTCTTTGGCAACTCTGGCAGCAATAAAGCCTTTAATGTCTTCCATTACGCATTACCTCCGTCCACGATGTAATCTACAAAAATACTCTGGGTTACAACATTCTCGGGTTCAATTTCACCAGGCTCCACAAGCTTATCCGCCTCAGCTATTACAAGGTCGGCAGCGGTCGCCATGACCACGTTGAAGTTGCGTGTTGTGCCCCGGTACCAGACGTTGCCCTGTTTGTCGATTTTGTTGCCGCAGATGAGCGCTACGTCCGCTTTCAGCGGCAACTCAAGAAGATAATCTTTTCCGTCAATGCGGATAACCTGCTTTCCATCAGCAATGGTTGTTCCGAAACCTGTCAGGGTGAGAAATCCACCCGTACCGTTGCCTCCGCAGCGGATGCGCTCTGCAAATGTTCCCTGCGGTATCAGCTCCACCTGCAATTCGCCGGCATTCATTTTTTTGCCAACCTCAGGGTTCAGACCGACATGCGTCGCAATAAGTTTCTTAACCTGACCGCTGGTAATCAGCTTGCCAATTCCGAATTTTGGACATGCGCCATCATTGCACATAACCGTCAGATTCTTCGTGCCTTTCTTTGCAAGAGCATCAATGACTTTATGCGGACTTCCACATCCCATGAAGCCGCCGATCATAACGGTATTCCCGTCTTTAATCAGGCAGACTGCTTCTTCAACTGAAACTACTTTAGCCATTTTACCTTTCTCCCTTGCTATTAAGTTAACCAACCGTCTGTGGATTTCATGATCGGATTGTTGCATCTATCCATAATTATTCGCATTATTTGTGCCAAGTTTCCAGCACTCAGCGTCGTGTCGCCCATCATTCTGATTCTTATGAATAATCAGTTAATCGAGCATTTACGGGGCTGTTATTAAGCGGTGTATAAAAAGGGTCATATTTAATCGGCGGTCATATATGACTTTTATTCGGCATCTCTGGCGCTTGGAGTGACAAAAGATAAGGGACGGATTGCTTCTGTGATCTCACGACGGAAGCCGGGCTCAAAAGGTAGTATGTGGAAGAAGGACTGCCTGCACAGCCGATAAGAGAGAAAACAAGGAAAGCCATTGCCGATAACCGCACCGCCCGTGAAAAACAGAAACCGTTCATCTTACTCTCCCCTTGCCTTCTTTTTTCGCCGATATCGCCGCGGCTGAGGTTCGTATACTGTTCGAGAGGCAGGGCGATGTTTTCGGCCAGCGTCATGGAAGTCCACAGGGCACCGTTCTGATAAAGAACGCCAAAGCGCCGCATCATCCGCCCCTGCACCTCCGGCTCGACCTCCCAAAAACTCGTTGCGCCATAGAAGACCCGCCCCCTGGCCGGTTCCTTCAACCCGATCATGATCTTGAGCAACGTGCTCTTGCCGCAGCCGCTCCCCCCCATGATGACGAAAATGTCACCCTTGTTCACCGTAAAACTGAGGTCCTTCATGAGGATGACGCCGCCATACCCCATATCCAGACCCTGCACCACAATCTCAGCCTCGCTCATGGCATCTCCCATAAAAGTCAGATCCGCAGGAAGTTACAGGCAACAGTGATGACGGCTGTCGCAACAACAATAGCGACAATGGCGGTCACGACGGCCGAGGTGGTTGCAGACCCGACCGCCGAGGCGCTCCGGCCGCACTGCATGCCTCTCAGGCATCCGGTCAATGAGATAATGACGCCGAAAACCGCACTATGAAACAGCCCTATCCACAGGTTGGCGAGGCTCAGGGTGGCCTTTGTCTCAGTGAGATAGGCCATCGGACTCAGATCGAGCATGCCGATGCCGACAATCAGCCCCCCGAGAATTCCCATGATATCGGCGTACGCGCAGAGAAGGGGCATCATCAGGGTCAGTGCAAGCATGCGGGGCAGGACAAGAAATTCCATCGGGGAGACGCCAAAAGTTTTAAGCGCATCAATCTCCTCGTTCACCTGCATGGTCCCGAGCTGTGCCGCATAGGAAGCACCGGTACGGCCGGCCATGATAATCCCGGTCATGACGGCGCCCATCACCCGTACCATGGCAATACCCACCAGATCGGCCACATAGATCTGGGCGCCGAAGGCTTGAAGCTGTATGGCGCCCACAAATGCAAGAATCAATCCAAAGAGTATACTGATCAATGAAACAATCGGAAGGGCCTGAACACCTGATTCCTGGAGAAAGAGGAAGACGTCGGATCGACGAAAGGATGCCCGTCCTCTGAAAAGGGCAAGCAGGGCCATCGTCGCCTCGCCGAGGAAGGCTAAAACCTCGCCGGCGGATCCCGCCAGCGTGATCGTCCTGCCCCCAATGCGGGACAGGAACGGCTCGGAGCGTGCGTCCTTCTTTGTTTCCTGATGCTCCGGAACGGCTGCTGCCAGTTTCAGCAGCCGTCTCGCGCCTTCGGGCAGGGCGTCCATCCGGCAGTCAATGCCTCTTTTCTCAAGATACGCGTTGATCTTTATGAGAAACGTCAGCAGATTGCTGTCCCAGCCCGTAAGCTCCGAAGCATCAAATGCGACGGTGCGCAGCAAGGGTTTCGATGCAAGAACGCCGAGCGGCTCGTCGGCCCCCGGCAACTCGGCGCCTGTTTGCCACTTGCCTGAAAAATGTATGATGACCGAATCGTCTGTCGGACAGGAGACAGTCATTTTGCCCTTCATAACAGCTTCACCCACGGATAGATACTCCTTGGATAGATTCCTGCCTCCCGGACTGTTTTGCCGAGATTTCTTCCTCCACCTGCAGAAAGTGATTTAAATGCAGTTCCACTAATGGCGGAGTCAGCGGCTTATCGCTGGTACGTTCATTGATGGTGATCCAATGTATCCGGGCTGGTACGGCCGAGGATTTCCTTGGCATGGATTGTCTCATCCACAGAGCCATGGACAATCAAGACAAACTTGCCGGTCTTGAGCGCCGTCTCATACCGCAATACGCTATCCTTGGGAATTCCCAGCCCGTACAGGCCGGCCCCGAGCGCGCTCAAACCGCCCACCACGACGGCGCCTTCCAGTGCCCCGATAATCCAACTGACCAGCGGCCCCCCAATCAGAAGCGGCCCCAAACCGGGAATCCAAAAAAACGCGGACCCGAACAAAAATCCCCACAGACCACCCCAGAAAGCACCTGTCTTACCCCAAACCTTCATCCGGTCGCCGGTATTGTAGTAGCCGACCACATGTTCATCCGTGTGATAGTCGCGTCCTACAATCGATAGTTTCTTCATATCGAAACCGGATTGCTGCAGTTCCTTGACAGCCGCTTCAGCGGCTGTGTGCGATGAATAGGTCGCAACGATGGAATTGTTTTTGTCCATGATATTCCTTTCTTTCTTGATGATGAACCAGATTCATGCGTGTTAGAGACATGTTGGGCGAAAAAGGATTGAGCCTCCTTCGCCCATGACTGTTATCTTGACGGCTGTTCTCGTTCATCTCCGCTCTTATTCCCGAGCCCGTGTCCTTTCCCCTCACCGCTCCCATCTTTGGGTTTATGCATCGGTTTTGCTCCCGGGCAGTTTCCTCTTTGCCCGCCGCTTTTTGACCCTTTACCGTCTTTTCCCGTTCCATCTTTGTTCGGCATATTCAATTCTCCTGTTTGGTACAGCGGTTGTTTAATCATCCAGCGCATAAAAATGCACTGGACTTTAAGGCGTGTCCGCTATGTTCCACACCCAAAATCAGTTTTTGTGTTCGCCCTTCGTTTTAGCAGCACATTCTTTCGCTCCATTTCCAGTCCCGGATTTCCGGCATGTCCTCACCGTGTTTGTCAATGTATTGCTTGTGCTCGATGAGCTTATCCTGCATCGCCTGCTTCAGTTCGGCGCCGCCGGCCCCCAGTTGCGGCAGCCGGTTAATCACATCCTGCACCAGGTGGAACCTGTCCAGATCGTTTAAAACCGTCATGTCAAAATACGTTGTGATGGTGCCTTCTTCTTTATAACCCCGGACATGCATGTTTTCGTGATTGGTACGGCGATATGTCAATCGGTGCACCAGCCATGGGTAGCCGTGGAAGGCAAAAACGATCGGCTTGTCTTGGGTGAATAACGCATCAAAATCCGGATCGCTCAGTCCGTGCGGATGTTCTGTATCGGGTTCCAGTTTCATCAGATCAACGACATTGATCACCCGGATTTTCAGATCGGGCAGATGGCTGCGCAGGATGGAAACGGCGGCCAGGGTCTCGAGCGTGGGCACATCGCCGCAGCAGGCCATCACCACGTCCGGCTCCGCGCCTTGATCGCTGCTGGCCCATTGCCAGACGCCAATTCCCTGGATGCAATGCGCGATTGCCGCATCCATGTCCAGCCATTGGGGCGCCTGGTATTTGCCCGCGATCACCACGTTGACGTAATGCCGGCTCCTCAGACAATGGTTCCAGACCGACAGCAGGCAGTTGGCATCCGGCGGAAGATATACGCGAACGATTGAGGCCTTCTTGTTTACCACGTGATCGATGAAGCCGGGGTCTTGATGGGTAAAACCGTTATGCGCCTGCTGCCAGACGTGGGAGGCAAGCAGATAGTTCAGCGACGCGATTTTTCTCCGCCACGGTAACTCCGCGCTGACTTTCAGCCACTTGGCATGCTGGTTGAACATCGAATCAATGATGTGAATGAACGCCTCGTAGCAGTTAAACAACCCGTGCCTTCCGGTTAAAAGATATCCCTCGAGCCAGCCTTCACACTGATGCTCGCTCAGCATCTCCATGACCCGGCCTTCGGATGCAAGAAACTCGTCGTTTTCCTTCGTCCGGGCTTCCCACTGCCGGTTGGTGACCTCGAAAACGGCATTCAACCGGTTGGAAAGCGTCTCATCGGGGCCAAATATCCGGAAATTGCGCTCCTCCCGATTGAGATTCACCACCTCGCGCAGGAATTCTCCCAGGACGTGTGTGTCGGCAGCCTGAACGGATCCCGGAGACGGCACTTTCATCGCATAATTTCGAAAATCGGGCATATGCAGGTCGCGCAGCAATAAGCCGCCGTTGGCGTGGGGATTGGCGCCCATTCTTCGCTCTCCTGTGGGCGCCAGCTCGGCCAGTTCCGGCATAAGACGGCCGCTCTTATCGAAAAGTTCATCAGGATGATAGCTTTTCATCCAGTCTTCAAGAAGCGTTAAATGATCGGGATGATCGGCATCCACCAGGAGCGGAATCTGATGGGCTCGAAAAGTGCCCTCGATCTGGAGTCCATCGACACGTTTGGGTCCGGTCCATCCCTTGGGCGACTTTAAAACGATCATCGGCCAGCGCGGCCTGTCGGCGTCGTTTTTGTTTCGTGCATTGCTCTGGATTTGCCGGATGTCCTCAATGGCCGTTTCCAGAGCAGCGGCCATGAGTTGATGCATATTTTCCGGATCATGACCCTCCACAAACAAAGGTGTCCAGCCATAGCCGCGGAGCAGTTGATTCAACTCCTCATGCGTGATGCGGGCCAGCAAGGCCGGGTTCGCAATTTTATAGCCGTTCAGATGCAGGATCGGCAGTACGGCGCCGTCGGTGATCGGGTTCAGAAATTTATTGGAATGCCACGCCGTTGCCAGCGGGCCTGTTTCCGCTTCGCCGTCGCCGATGACGCAGGCGATCACCAGCCCGGGATTGTCGAACGCGGCCCCGAAGGCATGGCTGAGCGAATACCCCAGCTCGCCCCCCTCGTGAATCGACCCCGGACACTCCGGCGAGACATGGCTGGGAACCCCGCCGGGAAATGAGAAATGGGTGAACAGTTTTTTCAGCCCGTCTTCGTCCTGGCTGATGTTTGGATAAATCTCGCTGTAAGTGCCTTCAAGATACGTGTTGCCGACGAGCGCCGGGCCGCCGTGACCGGGACCGGCAATATAGATCATATCCAGATCATATTTCTTGATGATCCGGTTTAGATGTACGTAAATGAAGTTCTGCCCTGGCGTCGTGCCCCAATGCCCGAGCAGCATCGACTTCACATGTGAGTGTTTCAGCGGTTCCCGCAGCAACGGATTCCCGCACAGATAGAGCTGGCCGACCGACAGGTAGTTGGCGGCGCGCCAATAGGCGTTCATCTTTTGCAGGAGATCGGGTGACAACGGCTTGCCCGTTTGATTCATTTTTGTATTTTTCACCTTGGTTTCGTTTTTTATCTTTAACACCAGATTTTTTTCAGATGCCCTTTTTGTTCTCATGATCCTGTCCCTTTTGAATTGTAAAACCCAGAACGCCGCAGACCGTGTTTGCGATCATCCATTCTTCATCCGTGCGGATGACGCGGACCGTGACACGACTGTCCGCAACGGAAATTACGCCCGCATTCGCCGCATTTTGCTTTTCTGCAAGTTCGATTCCCAGAAATCCCAGCCCATCGCAAATGCGGGTGCGGACCACGGGCGCATTCTCGCCGATGCCGCCCGCGAACACCAGCGTGTCCAGTCCGCCCAGCGCTGCCGCGAATCCGCCGATCCATTTCTTGACCTGGTAGCAGAACAGCGCGATTGCTTCAGCGGCCCGCACATCCTGTGTTTCACGGCCAAGCAGGTCCCGCATGTCGGAGCTGGTCTCCGATATGCCGAGCAGCCCGGACTGGAAATTGACCATCTCGTTGAATCGCTTATCATCAAGGCCTTCGGTGCGCGCCAGATACCAGATGAGTCCGGGGTCAAGATCGCCGGAGCGGGTACTCATCGGCACCCCGGCGGTCGGGGTGAAGCTCATGCTGGTGTCCACGGGTTTGCCGTCACGCACTGCCGCCAGACTTGCCCCATTACCGAGGTGGGCGAGGATGACCCGGCCTTGCGCCGCTTCCGGCCCGGCCAGTTGAGCCAGTTCTTTCATTAAAAACGCATACGACAGCCCGTGAAACCCATACCGTCGCACGCCTTTCTCTTCGTAGCGGCGCGGGATCGGAAGTAGCCGGGCTACGCGCGGCAGATCGTGGTGGAAAGCCGTGTCGAAACACGCCACTTGG
Organism: Desulfobacteraceae bacterium RAAP-1; assembly: GCA_001443525.1. Lineage (GTDB taxonomy): Bacteria > Desulfobacterota > Desulfobacteria > Desulfobacterales > Desulfatirhabdiaceae > RAAP-1. Next base: position 26,576 of record LKPX01000025.1, read on the forward strand.
GGCAGGGCGGGGAACCGGTGATGAAACGCTTCGGTCAACAGGATCTCCTCCGGCAGATGCTCGGGATCGAAGGGACTCAAGCCGTGCAGCGCTTCAACCATTTCCGGGGTGATGCGCTGTGGCTGGCTGTATTTCGGTCCGCCATGCACCACGCGATGCCCCACCGCGGACAATCCATCATGTCCGCCGCGTGCCTCGATCCAATCCATCAGGGTACCCACAGCCACCGTGTGATCTGGCGCCGTCACCAGCCGCGAAAAGTTGTCCGCAGGGCTCAAGCCTTTCGCTCGAAAGGTGGCATCCGGCATTCCAATCCGGTCAATGCCGCCTTCCAGAATCCGTTGGAGCGCATCGCCGGCTTCGAACAGCGCGAACTTAATGCTTGAGGAGCCGCCATTGATCGTCAGGATGCATGGATTTGCCGGTTTTAAAGCCTTCGTCATTGTCGCTTTCCTCATCGTCTTTTCTTCTGTCGGGCGGATCATCGCTGCCACAGAATGTGTGCATCTTAGATGATTTCCAGCAAAGAACACCTTGTACCGAAATTTATGGGTAACCTTAGATTTATATTCCCCCCTTGAGGGGGGGCAGGGGGGGGCTTCCCAAAATGGTATATTCTATGTTGGAAATCACCTTATCGCGTTTACTGGTGGTGGTACACGGCCTCCGCATCCCGCGTGTTCCTCACAGATCAATGGGTCGTCGGGTTTGCGCTCCAACTCCGCAATGACCTGGGCGCCAAGCAGCAGGATTATGGCGACGACCTCTATGCTGAGAAGCGCCACCACCGTTATGGCGATGGAACCGTAAATCACATTCACGATGGATATGGCTGCATAATACCAGATCAGCACCCGGCGGGTGATTTCCCATAAAACCGCTGCGGTTATTCCGCCGATGAGTGCGTGGCGAAACCTGACCCGCACCCCCGGCATCACCAGATAGATGGAGGTGAGCATCAGCACCTCGCCGACGATTCCCAGGACATACAGCGCCACCCCGGTAGCGCCGCCAAGGTTCAGACTCCAGCCAAGAATTGTCAAATGCCTGCTTTCCAGAGTCTCGATGGCGCCTACAATAAACGACACCAGCCCAATACCGAGCCCCATCACAAGGATATACACATAGGGAATAATCGCGGAGATGAGAAAGTAGCGGCGATGAATCCTGTCCCGCTGGAAAAAGATCACCGACATGGCGTTTTGAAGCATCGAAAATGCCAGGGAACTGAAGAACAGCATGTCAAGAAACCCGACGATGCCGATCACGTTACGGTGTTCAAGAAATGTCCGTACCTGTTCGGTCAAAGTTGCCGCATAGCCGGGAATCATCATTCCCAGATATGTTGACAAGGTGTGAATCAACTGCTGCTCTTCCATAAAATGCGTCAGAACAATGGGCACGAGAATTGACAGGGGCACGATTGACAAAAGGGTATAATAGGCGACAGCTCCGGCCAACAAGAACCCCTTGTTGCGTCTGAAGCCGTTCACGATGCAAAGCAAAAAGCCATAAAAACGGCCCATCAATCGGTATGTTTTTTGCTTTCTGTTCATGATGCGATAAGAAACTCTCCAGGGATTCGGATGTTACCGAGCCTTTCCACTTTTTACGAAGCCGTCAAAAGTGGAGTGGAAAGGATTCGCTTCATCCTTGCATGCGTTGGGAAAACACGGAACTGTTTGCGTAGAAGCCGGAAAATCCGGCGGTTCATCTCCAATGGATTGGAGAGCGCGATCTGTTTCAGGGCTCCAGTTGTTAAATTCATCAACTGGAGAAACTTTCTTGGTCGTGACTGCTTCTGATGAAAATTGGATTTCCTGGGTCTTTTGTTTTAAGCCGTTATTTTCCATGACGATTCTCCCTTACTGATGCTGGATATTTTGTATAGGTGTCAGCGGGATAATGAAGAATCAAATAGAACGATATGCTCATTAGTCGTCTTGACAGTTACTTCTTGTTGAGTATTCTTAACAATTCAATTTTTATGCCAGGGCTCAAACACTCAGTAACACGTCGTCCATCGTTTTGATTTTTAAGAATAATTAAGTAATAAGGCGTTTAAAGAGCTGTCATGAACAGGCATTTAAAAAAGATCATATTTAGCCAGTGGTCGTATATGACTTTTTTCAGGTCTCTTTGATGTGGGCGGTAACTCCTGATTTCCAGTGACAAATTCTGGAGGGCGAACATGTCCGCCAAAGAAGAGGCCGCGTTAAGTCTTGCCGCCGAACCTTTTATATCGACGGGCGATAAACAAGTTCAAGAGCTTTTGGCGATTGGCTCCATATGGGAGGTGTTATCATGAGTGAGATTTTGGATATTGCACACGATATGGCAAAAGACCTGTTTAAGATTGGAGCTATGAACGAAATCACAATGCGCGAAATCGAAGCGCTGTGTTTACCTCCAATTCGCCCCTTTCGGCCAGAGGACATCCGAGGCATTCGCACGGCCAACCATGTCAGCCAGGCAGTATTTGCGGCAATTATGGGAATTGGCAAAACAACAGTGCAACAGTGGGAACAGGGGCAGAAAAAACCAAGCGGAGCGGCGCAACGACTTCTCGACATCATTGATCGAAAGGGTTTGTCCGCGCTTGGGTAGTTTTTTTGCTACCTATGGCCGGTTAAGAAACTTCCAAATGAATTCCTTCGCGAACTTGCAGGTGGTGGATGATCTGAAAGAGCTTGTCCGCATGGGGATTTCCCTTCTCCGACACCTTCCACGTTTGAAAAGATGAAAAAATACCAATCTACCACATCGAAAGCAGCATTTGCGTCGCATCCGCCTGATTGAGTACCTCTACGGTGCTGTCCCAGTCAGCATCCAGAGATTCAGTGGTCTCTTTCAGAGCAAAGGGGTTCTGCTCCCGCTCGGCGATAACGGTAAGAATCGTATTTTCGTCCCACTCCCTGTCTTCCAGCATGTCGGTCACCCACTGATCTATAATGAAATCCGGAATGGTGCCGAAGATGGCTGTGATTTCCTGGATGCGGCCGGAGAGAGTCTGAAAGAGCTTCAGTTCCGCTCCCTTGTCATAGCGCATGTTGTAGAAGGGAATCCTTTTGGCCAGAGTGCCGCGCTGAACACGCCCCTTGCGCTGCTCCAGCAAGGTTGGGTTCCATGGCAGATCCAGATTAATGAGGCAGCCAAGTTTCTGCAAGTTGAGACCCGTACTCGCGGCATCGGTGCCAATCAGAAGTTTGAGCCGTCCCTTCACCACCTTTTCTTTAAGCAAATCCCGATTCACGCTGTGAATCTTGCCGCCTTCGAACAGCTTGCTGGCGCTGCTGTTGGTATAGAGGCCGATTGGTTCTTCAATGTGCTTCACCAGGTACTCGGCCAGGGCGTAAGCGGAGTCATAGAACTGGCTGAAAATCAGCACGCCCCGATCAAGCCAGGTGCGCCCTTCGAACCCCAACGCCAGAATCTCCCGTACGCGCTCGAACTTCGGGTCGTCTTCCCGATCCAGATGGCGCGCCACGTGTTCCTCAAGCCGCTGAAGAAGTGCTTTTTCACTCTCGGCAAGGGGGTAAATGGACTGAGCATCGTCATCCGGGTCATCCTCAATGTCAAACGGCCTCCCGACCAGCATCTTGCGGGTGGTTTTCAGCCCGGCCTCCAGCGAACTGCCAATCCGCCGCTGCAAGAGGGTCTTGATGAAGCCCCCCGCCTTTTTTTCGCGGTGAAGCGCTTTGGCAAAATCCTCGGCCAACTCGAAGGCCTGTTCCATGCTGTGAGAGCATAGGATCGGCTGACCATCGCCAAACGCCACCATCTCGATCTTCACCAGCTTCCCTTCCGCTTCCAGGCGATCGCGGGAGCGTTTAACGACCCACTGCGTAAACGGGTTCACCTCCCGCAGCGTCATGAAATCCAGATCAAAGGAACGCGATGGGTCGAGCCTGTCCAGGTCGGCATTGGTCGCCAGGTCCTCAGTGACTGAAAGCCCCAGGTCGTAGCGAATCCAATCGAACACTTCCGTGCGGGCATCCAGACGGGCCGGAAGCGGATTTCTCCAGTACTGCCATTTTTCATAAAGTTGATCCAACTCTTTACGACCGGCAATAATGTCAAATATCTCCGGTCCGTTTGACATCTGCCATAAACTATTGTGACTGCCCAGCACCTGAGGATTGTTGACAGAAAGGATGGAAAGCAGGTCCCACAACTCCATCGGGTGCAGTTGCACCGGAGTGGCCGTGGCCAGCAGCATGGTCTTTGTGCGGGTGGCCAGTTGCTCGGCGAACCGGTAGAGCCGCTTTTTTTCCGGCATTTTGTAAACATTGCTGGGCGAAAGATTGCCCCTCCGTATCTTGTGCGCCTCATCCCAGATCACGCAGGAATAGCGTTTCTCCAGAAGCTGCTCCATCAAATTGCGGTTGCGCTCGGAGAGGGCTGCGCTGGTAATAACCGAAGTGGAGATAATGCCGATCTTGCGGGGACAATTGGTGAGCCTGTCGGGGAGCGCGGGGTGAAACTCGTCCCGTTCGGTCAGCCAGCCGCCATTCTCCCAGCGGGCAGAAGGGATGGCAAGCTTCAACAGAAGCTCTTCCTGCCACTGGGCCAGGATCGGCTTGGGAGCGACAATCAGGATCGGCAAAGAATCAAGAATCCCGATGAGCTTGGCCAGGGCGCCAAGTTGCAGGGTCTTGCCCAGCCCCACCCCATCACAGAGCAGAAAGCGAGCCCCCCGCTGGGGATCTGCCTTGTACTTGAGATGTTCGCTGAAGGCCAGGTTGATGAAATATTTCTGATGGTCCCAGAAACCGAACAATTCCGTGGAGGTGGGAACCTCTGCCAGAAGCGGCTCGGGTTTTGGCTTTTCCTGCCAGGCGCCGATATGTTCCAGGACTGTACGCTGGGACAGACGTCCGATCTGCTTAACGATAAACTCAGAAAGCGGAAACCCTTTTTCCCAGAGGGCTTCAAATTCCTGCTGGACCCAGGTGACGCTTGCGGGGTCGTCGTCCTCCCAGACCAGTTCATAGTTCCGGGTCCAGGCGCGGGAGCTGTCGTTGGCGCTGCCGATAAAGGATGTGCTGCCCTGTGTGCCTTCAATTACCCCACCTTTGCCATGAACAAAGCCGAACTCGCTGTCCGGAATGATGCGGATTTCAAACAGTCGGTCGTTCCTGCCGGATGAGGTCAGAAGCGCATGCAAAATCTTCAGCCTATCCTGTGCCTCGCTGCCGTGTACATCCACCAGGTGGGTGAACTGCCCGGCGTTCCAGGCCAGCCGCAACAGGCTCTCCTCCAGCTCCTTGCGCCGTCCGCCGGTGGACATCCGCACGGTCTTTACATCCTCGGCGCTCACCTCGGTGTTACAGACGATCCGTACCTGAGGGATGCCAGCCAGTTCCGTCGCTGCCAGCTCCAGCAAGCTGCTCTGAAAGTAGCCGGCGATCCGATCGTAGCGACAGGCGCCCGTCAGGCGCTGTTTAAGGAAGTCCGAATAAAGGCTTCCGCGGCGGGAGCTGTAACGGTGCAGCATGGCTTATGCCTTCCAGTTCTCAATTCCGATGGCCAGGGCTGTCAAATGGTTCTGATACTCACCCCAATGCGCATTGCCGGCGGTGATCTCCCGAAGATAGGCCAGAATCACCGCCAGGCGGCTGTTACGGAGGTTCCAGAAGTCGGTGCTGTCCACCAGATGCTTTACAGCCCGATCCATATCGGCGCCTTCCTTCAGCAGCTTCAGAGCGTGATAGATATGACGGGTCGGCGAATATTTCCATAGCCCGCGCTCGGCCGGAGCGATATCGGCAAAACGGACGCCATCCGGGCGCGCCAGTTCCACCGGCAGGGTGGTACGGGTATTATTGGCCCGCACCGGTCCCAACAGAGATTCATAGTCTGTGAGACCATAAGCCCGCCCCAAATCCTGGAAAGCGCTGATCTTGAACATCCCCTGCTGTTCCAGCTCCAGCCCTTTAAGCAGGAATTTTTCTTCCGGCGCAAACTTCCGCCAGAACTGGTAACTGTCACCGGCGCCGTGTTTCTTGATAGCTCGTTCCATGGCCGCTGGCACCAGGAAATCGGTGGCGGTCCGCTTGGCGTTCTCCATCAGTGTCCGCAGGGCAGAACGGCCGCGCTGTTTGTTGGGGGTGCGCAACTCTGCCTCCAGGTCAATTCCGTCAATGGTGGCATAGCCGGTCACTACCTCGGCGGCTGCGGCCTGGGCAGCCAGCAGGTAGTCGGTATCGGTGTAGCCGCAGCGGGCCAGCCCCCCCTCGATCTGGCTCCGGCGCAGTTGTGTGATCACCTCCTGCACCCGTTTGTTAACCTGCGGGATGATGAAATCCACAAAGCCCATTTTGTTGCCGGTCCGCTTGCGGAGTACCATGTTGTAGGTGGCCTGAACATAGTTCCCAATTCGCATACCAGCGCCTGCTGTTTCCGTGGCGATACTCCATACCTGTTTTACCTGAAGCCCGGCGGCCCACATGATCAGGGCCAGGTCTTCCCAAACATCGGTGGACTTGTGGGTAAACATCAGTACCTGCATGCCGTCATCCGGCATCTTCTCCGCCAGGCGGCGGTAGCAGTCAGCCATGGACATCCGGAATGAGGCATCGTTCCCTTTCACTCCTTTTGAGCGCATAGAATCGGTGTACCAGTCCGGGAAAACCGCTTTCAAATGGGGAATGTGCCAAGCCAAGAAGAACTCTGATAGTTCCTCGTAATGGACTGCATCAGCGTACGGTGGATCTGTGATCCAGAGATGACAAACTTCAGAAACCTCCCTTGCATCAGAAAGAGTGATTTTTTTGGTGGTACTGTACGTATGCACTCGCATATGTGTCGGAAGAAGTTGAACTTTAAGGCAAGACCATCCTCGATTGGCATAATTAAGCAACGTGTTCAGGGCTTGATTGTAAAAAACCTGTTTTGCGCCCCCTATTCCACCACCATCTGATCCTAACCATCTACAAAGTTTATTATTGTAGTCCAGCATACGGCTAATACAAATTATTAGAGACAATCTTATATCCCACTCACAGCCAGCAATTCGCCTTGAGTACTCCCCAGCCATAATTATTTGGCGGGGTGTAAAAAGATGGTGCCAGTGTGTCCAGCCTTTGGTGCGTATCGGTTCATCTGTCTTTGCTCCAGGTTCAATTCGCCAGCCTGGTATCCATCCGGCAGACTGCCATTCATCATAGACTTCATCAAGCATCGTGACAACTTTTGCTTCCATCTTCAGATCGTAGGTACGTGGCTCCCGATAAATCAGCTCACCCCGGCGGATGCGGCCGCGGTCATCCTCATAATCTGGTCTGCGCCAGCGGATGCAGTAGAGCCGCTCTTGCAGCAGATCATCAGAACGAGGCGTAAAATCGCGTTTCTCCCAGCGCCTCAAACCACCGGCATTCTCGATCAATTGGTTGAAGGAAATGGTGCGGTCGGCGTTTTTGTGACGGCCATCACGTTTGAACAGCTCCCACAGGGATTGCGGACAGACGACATCTTGGCCCTGCTTGGTTCCTTTCTCGGCATAGCTCCACCCGTCGCCGCCATGCATTATTCGAAATCCAAAGCGTTTCTCTGCCTCGATCGGTATCAGCTCCACCCAAGTCCTGGTTTTAGGAGCAATTACCCAACTGGGGCAGATCGGTATTCGCCATCCGTTCCATTCCGGCACCACCATCTCCACACAGTATAGGTAGGCCTCTGCCCGCCACCCCTCTTCGCTCTGCTCCAGCCCGTGATCACAGATCCAGGCATCCACCTCATTGTAGACCCGTTTCTGCTCGGCATGGACTTTTTCGCGGAATGCGTCACTACCGCCAACGATGTTGAGCGCGCCCCAGGTGAGCAGGCTGGCAACAGGATTCAGGTCCGAAGCATAGACATCGCATCCCAGCTCCGCTGCCTCAAAGGGGATAGAACCGAGGCCGCTGAAAGCATCCCCGACCTTGAGGCGGCTGCCAAATATCCGCATGGCAAGCTGCTGTACCAGTTCGGGCAGCGATGTCGCCGTGGTCTGCAGATAAGTGTTGATTTCTACCCATGATTCCGGCGATGGCCCATCGATTTCTTCAACCCGGCAGCAGTATTCCCGCTGTACGGTATGCCCCAGGGTGTAGAAAACCCGTTTTTCCAGTGCATCCTTCATCTTCCGGTCCAGGCCCCGCCGTTTCCATTTGCCGTCTTCACCGAAAAGCGCCTCATACTCCTCGCTTGTAGCCATGGGCGGCAAGCAAAGTTCTGCCGGCAGAGAGGTGGTTTTGCGTCGCCACATACCGGCATCATCCAGGCACATGCATTTGAGGTATATCTCAAGATCGGTGGGCCACCGTTCTGGGTCGTCTGAAGCCGGGAAAACAGCAGCAAGAATAATGGCGCGGGTCAGCACCAAAGGCTTGGAACCCCACCATTTGCCGAGGCTGTTGAGAGGTTTTCCCACATAAGGAAGACGTTCAATATAGCTTTCCAGTGACAGAGGGCCGATGGGGAACTGGACTTCCAGGAGCGTGCGTTGGGACATAATCATAAACCTTTTAGAACAGCTCTAATTGTATGTGACCGCCATTCAGTCCGCTTTTTTTACCAAGCTCTGACTCAGGCCTGCCGTTGGTGGGTTCGTGGGCAGATTCCTTCTCCTGTCCGCTTTCGGTGGTATCGACGGGGTCGGCTCCTGCTGGTTTGTGGGACATTGATTTTTCTCCGGCATCTTCTTTTTCGCAGATATCGTGACAGATCGGGAGGCACTCCCAGGGCTTTTTTTTTACCGGCATCGGATCTACAGTCCGGCTTTCTGGTGTTTCCGACAGGGCATGAAACAAAGCCCGCCGCCATCCTGCACCGGAACGCTGGCCGGGCGCGGCGCCCTTGGCGTAGAGCCACCAGCGCTCCTCACGGGCCAGTTCGCGCCAGCCATGCAAAATCGCCTCGATGTTTCCGCCCCTATCCGTTTCCATCAGCGCCCATAGCAGCACTGCCAATTCCCGTCCAATGAGGGGACTCAACCGGTTCATGCCGTTTTTCAAGTTGGGAGCCTTCTTCAATCGTTCGTTCTCACCCATCCCCTCAGCCAGTTCACGGATGGCCCGGTCGCCCACTGCATTCCATAACGTGACGGGAATTGAAGCAATTTCGTTCCGTCGTGGTCCGCGCTCTGTCTGGACAATGAATTCCAGTCTGCATTGGCCGCCCGAATCCGACTCCAAGTGAAACTCGTAAATGTCCCCCTTGTCATCAACAATGCCGAAGTCGTGAACCATGCGTTCGTTCATTGGGTTAGCTGACTTAGTTCAATTCTGATGCTGGTGTCAACCTGCCACTTCAGGAAAGCCTTGCCGGTGGTAAAGTGGAGTTGATCAAAACGGAGTGACCATTCTCCGTCCGTCACCTGCTTGTCCAAAAACTCAAAGGCCGAAATGACCCCTTGCGGCTCCAGTCGGGTCTTGCGGTCCCAAGTGAGTGTGATGGTGTTGTCGGTGGCAGCGTGAATTACCTTTGCCTGCACCATCTGCAGCCTCGATTCCGCTGGCAGGCCCCCCAGAAACTGATAGCTGGCGGAACGGCTGGCCAGATGGGTGAAGGCGCGACCACTAACAGAAACCGGCATGTCGGGGTTGATGGGGAGAGCATCAGTACCACCTCCACCCGTTTTCCTTGGAACAGTAACTGATATATCTTTTGTCACATTGCCTTTAGCGGCATGCAGACGCACCGTCGCGCCCTCCGGCGCGTCGATGCCGGGAGGCGCATAGACTTTTCCGTTGTTGGCCGGGTTGGAGCCGTCTGCCGTGAACATCACCACCGTTGACGGAGGGACTACCTTGACCTTGACCACTTTGTTGCCAGGGGTGGGTGAATCCATAAAAACATGGTTGAGATCAATACTGTTTTCAATGCGGTAGAACCTGCCTTCTTTGTTGATCCCCTTGGAGTCCACCGCCTTGAACTCGACCAGCATGGCCCCGGAAACCAGCGGTGAGTCTGTGACATGGGTCTTCCATTCAGCTCCATCCTCGCGGACAAAGAGCTTGTCGGCGTGGGAGAGTTTAATGTCGGTGGTAGTGATCTCGCCGGTTTCTTTGTTACGTGAATATTCAATGGCAACGCCGGTGGTCTCGTCAAAGGGCGGTTTCAGTATCTGCCCCGCTTCTTCCCGCCATACGCCGGCGGTCAGCAGCACCTCGCGCATCCGGTCCAGCGTGCCCGGTTCGACCCAGAGCATGTGTCCTTTGGTTGCGGACCCTTCCTTGATCTGTTCCCAGGTTGTACGGCCTGTAGCCGGGAAGAGAAAGGTTTCCACCCGATTTCGCAGCGGCTGATAAACCTTTACCTTGTCGTCGCCGACCGCCGGCGCAAAGACCTGAAACTTGTTGGCGTCCCGCAGTGTGGCCTCGATGACGAACTCACCTTTAGTGGCGATCTCATTGCGGTACTGAATACGGTTGCCGCTTTTTTCATCGATGTAGCCGTCCAGGAGCGCGGTGGATATCAGCGCGGTTTCCTGCTCCTCGTCAATGAGCGGATAGTAAAACTTGTTAAAAACCGCCTTGATGGCAATGAAGAGTTCCGTCTGGTATTCCGAGAGAGTCCCCCTGGCTTTTTTATATTGGCTGTCATCGTCTGAAAGGTCGGCAATTACCTGGTTGATGGCCCAGAGCCGGCCGGCCTTCTTGTTGACATTGAATATGCCGGTTTGGTCCACCGCAGTGAGAATGGCAATCCGGTTCTTGTATTTTTCGTTGGCAAAGAACGTCTGGAAATCGGTATCCGGTTTGAGGATCAAAAGTGTGATTCTCTCCCGCTCAAGCTGCACCTGATCGAGAGCTGGCAGTACCGCCAGTTTCTGGTAACAGCCTTTGTCGCAAGGTTCGAACATCTCCTTTAGTTTTTCCTCAATCATCGTATCCCGGTCCGTGGCTGTACAGACGTTGGTGTAGCTTTTGACCTGGGCATTGAGGTTTTTATGGCGGTGAAAAAAATAATGGCCTGTCCTGTATTGCTCTATGTACCAGCAGGTGTCATAGAGTTTTTTCAAAGCGTCCTTCATCCCGATGATGGATTGACCCGGCGCCAGCAGGTATTCGGCCAGTTCCGCCTCGCTGATCCCTTTCGGTCGAACATCTGAAAGGGATGATACATATATCCACCTGGCGCATCTACCCGCCAATCCATCGGTCTCGCCGTCCAGGCCTTTTACATGAGTGATGATGTCGGTCTGCAGGGCCTCCTGAAGCGATTTCTTGATCTCGATGAAACGGCTGGATACGTTGGCATCGTTAAGGTCGGCATTCTCCAGCGAAAGGAGGTAGTGCCTTGCGACGGCACCTTCACCTTTCTCCCAAAGGCTTCTGACGATGGTTGCCATCAAGCGGATAACGTCACGGGTCTTCTGGAAGCCGGGGTTGTCGTTAAAATGGCCAATCAGATGCCTGGTAGAAAAGTGAAACGGGTAAGATGCAATGATTTCTTCACGGATCTGTATGGTAGGGCGATCAATGATGGATCGTGCATTTTCCAGTTCGGCAACGTATGCGGCGGCAATCGCTTCCTTGTCCTTATCCGGGACATTGACTTCCTTGAACAGCCGCCGACTGAGTATGGCGTACAATTCGTCCTTGGTGTTGTCAACCGGGGCGATGCTCTGCGCCCCTTTGGACATTTCGTTATCAACGCTATTCAGGGTGCTGCCAAGCATGTCGTTGGATTTGAGAATCCGGGCCAGTTCCTCGGCTCCCTGCTCCCAGTCCTTCTGCAGATCAGAAATAACGATGACGGTTTGTTTGCACTCCTTGTAATCTCGCACGGCTCCGAAAAGCGTGGTCAAGGCAATGCCGGCCAGTGTCGCAGCCCTGGTTCCTTCATCCTTGCTTCCCTGGCTGGAGGCATGGATCAGATAAAAAGCCAGTTCATCCAGCAGGATCAAAGCCTGGCGTCCTTTGAGAGCATCCCGCCACTCCTCTTCCGATGGGGCGCGATCAACAGGAAATTTCACCCCAAGCGCCTCACCCAACGAAACCCAAACTTTCTTGTCGGTGGCACGGCCGGTAAAGGCGGCCACCACATCAGGATGCGCCTTTGGCAGCGGCGCCCTGAAGCTGACCAGACTGGCCAGATGGGGAAAACGGGCCAGAATACCGGCCACAATCATGCTCTGGGTCTTGCCGCCACCCATGGATTCGGAAAGCTTGTAAATGCCGCCGGCCGAACCAGTGCCGGCCATCCGGGCAAACGCTTGCGACAACAGCATCTCCATGCCCGAAGTCAGGACGTTGGAATCGAGAAATTCCCGCGCGTCCAACTCGGTGAGTCGAGGCAGATCGGAGAGATTGACGACAAAGTCGGCAGTGCCATCGAGTACAGCCTGGCGGGGAGTACAGGATTGGAAAAGATTTTTCATGAAGAGACCCTTTTATGTGGTGGGTGAGATTAAGTTAATCTTAAATAATTCAAGTTCTGTTTGTATTCCGGGCGATACCTCCCGCGCCCAAATCCGCTCAAACCCCAAAGCCACCACCGCATACCGCCTCAGGCGCAACTCCCCATGACGCGCTTCCAGAATCCGGCCATATTCCGTGGCCTGCTCAACTGCCTCTGCCATCGCCTTTTGCATGGTTTGCAAAGATTGAAGCGCCTCATCTGCCAGTTCCCGGGCCTCTTTGCCGCTCAGACCTGCATCCGACAATGTCACATATTTGAACTCGATCAGGATATCCAGGATGGTATAGCGTCGCATGTCCGGACGGATGATCATGGTCAGATCCACCCGATGCCGTCCGACTTTCGCCTCCGAATCCATGATGTAGAGAATGTCGTTAAACAGCAGGGTCAAAAACGCGGTTTTGACGGTCAGTTCGTTGGCCCACCGATAGTCCGGATTGTGAAATACCTTGAAATATTTCTGTTCCACAAAGCTGCACAGAGGACAGATGTCTCCATATTGATACACCTGTTCAGCCGCCAGTTTGCCTTCATCCCGAACCCCGGGGTTGGGAAGCAGCAGCTCAGCAAGCCGTTCCACATACAGTTTTCGCATCACCAGATTGGGAACTTTCAGAACCAGTTTACCCTGCGGAGTGATCGTGTCCTGAGACAGAATCCCAAAATAATACAGCAGGGACACCATGAATGCGTTGTCCTTGCCGCTGGCATTCATCAAATCCCGTATTCCGAAACGTTTGGCCAGGGCAGTGACAACAACCGCCGCATTTTCATGGACCATATCCAGCAGCAGTTGGCGGCCGCCTGGAATCTGAGCGATGTAATCCAGTTTGGCCCCATCGGCAGCCAGGTTTTCATCCAGCATTTCTGCAGGGAATTTGCAGCTTTCAAGCAAGGCATCCAGAAAATAAAGCGTCATGGTCGGATTATAGACCGCTTCTGCCGCTTCTGGTGCAAACTTATAGCCGTTGTACCAGGTCTGGATCATCGAAATGGCATTCATTCGTTCTGTTTCCGGCAAATTGCAGGCCTCCGTCACCGCACTTGCAGCCGCAACCACTTCCTCTGATCGAAATCCGCACAGATCGTTATAGATGGGATTGAGATAAATGTTTTTGGCAATATTGTATCCACTGGTAATGTCACTCATCACCACCGGCGATACACCGGTAATAAATATCCGGTCAAAGAGCGACTCCGTGGTTGAGGCCTTGACGGCTTTAAAGAGTGTGCGCAGCGGCCCTTCTTCAAACACCAGAGCTTCATAGCGCTTCTGTTTGTTCTGCTGTACGCCCATCATCACCTGGTTGGCGAAATTATCGTATTCGTCAATCAGCAAATAAACAGGGCGCCGGGTCTCGCGCACGGAAGATATCAGGGATTGGATGGAGCTGATGGCGTCATCCGAATCCAGTTTGACACCCTGAATGTTGTAGTCCCCATAATACTTCAAAAAGCCTTCAATGCTGCTGTTGATATGGTGATGCAAAGATCTCCGAATATCCCCCACATCTCCAAAGGGTTCCACGCAGGAAAAATCCCATCGCAGCATGAAATATTGATTGTGCGAAGAAGTGGGATTCTTGCCGATCTCAAGATGCCCGAAGAGTTTCTCGAATTCATCAGCGCGGGCCACATCATAATAATTGAACAGGGTGGAGAGAAGCAGGCTCTTGCCAAAACGTCGGGGCCGGATGAACAGCAGATATTCCCCTTTCTCCAGCAAAGGGATGCAGCCGGTCCGGTCACAATAAAAAAAGCCCTGAGTGACAATTTTTTTAAAATCACAGATTCCATAAGGGAATTTCATGGCAGCGTCTTTCTTATTTTTTTACCCGGCAAGCGTTCTGTCAGGAATTCATCGCAATTGCCGCTTTATTAAAATTTTCAAGAGATGACACCGTGACATTTCGAGCGATCGAGTAGGCGTCTTGAATCGGTGCAATCACCCAGGCATTTTCGATTCCGAGGTCTTCCAGGCCGTTCCAGAATCCCCGGCTCACTTGCGGTGCGGCGGAAGCCTTGCATTCCACGGCAAGTTTTCGTTTGCCCCGTGTCAATACCAGATCGATTTCCGCACCTGCCGCTGTCCTGTAAAAAAACGCATCCCATCCAGGCAACGCAGTGATGACGTTTTCAAGCACCACAGTCTCCCATGAGGCACCCAGCGCGGGATGGCCAAGCAAGTCATCAAAGCTGTCGATTCGAAGGAGGGCGTGCAGAATACCGGTGTCGCGAAGGTAAATTTTTGGGGACTTCACCAGTCGCTTTCCGATATTTGGCGTAAAAGGCGGCAGGATGCGGAGCATGAAGGTGTTTGTCAGTAAATCGATATATTTTTTCATCGTGGTATGGCTTACTCCGATATTGGCGCCGAGCTTCGAAGCATTGAAAATCTGACCGCTGTTGTGGGCGCAGATCTGCCACACGCGGCGCAAAGTTAATGCTGGAATGAAAAACCCGAGCTGCGGGATATCCCTTTCAAGAAAGGTACGGATAAAATTATCCCGCCACCGCCTGCTGCTTTCATCGTTTCTGGCCAGAAAGCTGTCTGGAAAGCCGCCACGCAGCCAGTATTCGGACAAAGCGCTATCCTGAACCGCCGGCGTTATTTCGTTATGGAGCAAGGGGGTAAGTTCCAGATAGGCTATACGGCCCGCCAGGGTTTCCGAGCTTTGTTTGATCAGTTCCGGAGAAGCCGAGCCAAGCATGAGGAAATGGCTGTTGCTCCGGTCCGCATCGATTACACTGCGCAATACCGGAAAGATTTCCGGCATTCGCTGAATTTCATCGAGGCAGATCAGTTTCCCAGAGTGCTGATGCAAAAAAAGTTCGGGTTCAGACAGTTTCTGAATATCGGATGGTAGCTCAAGATCCAGATAGACCGTTTCCCCCGCATTCTGGATCATATTGCGAGCCAGCGTGGATTTACCACATTGCCTTGGGCCAAGGATCGCTACGGCAGGAAAATCCCTCAAACAGGCAATGACCTCTTTTTGTAAAGCGCGTTCAATATATTGTCCATGCATATTGCAATGCTAAGCTTCAATATACATGGCTGTCAAGGGATTTTTTCTGATTTCATGTGTCATGACACTGGTTCAGTTGAATGGGAAGCCTTAAAATGATTGGATAAAGTTGTAAAATTGTAGCATAGAGTCTTCTCTGATTTCATACTATGATGACGGAAAATAAAAAGCCCAGTCGATTGGCAAAAGCGATGCTTGAGACTGCCAAAGACATGCGAAATGTCGGACTGATGGATGATGCGGATTATGGGAAAATCACCTTGCGCCATCTTGGCATGAAAGAAAAAATCGTTACTGAACCACTGACCGGTGAAGACATTCGTGCGATGCGTGAGCAAGCTCACATGAGCCAAGCGGTGTTTGCGCATTATCTGAACTTGACGGCCGGCTATGTGTCACAACTGGAGCGAGGCAAAAAGCGTCCAACCGGTGCGGCGCTAGCGCTTTTAAGCGTTATTCATCGTAAGGGAATCGAAACGATCCTTTAAAAACGTCATTTCTATCATCCAGCCTGCACTGATGCCCTTGAACCAGTGCCTACAAACTGCCATTAGGATAAGGTTGACTTCGATTTGTTTATGTGCATACTATAAGTGTACACATACGACCCTGGAGGATAAATATGGAAATAACAGCAAAAGAGCTTCGTGGAAAACCTGGACAAATAATTGAACAGGCATCGCGAGGAACTGAAGTAATTATTACGATTCGGGGTAAAAAAATGGCAAGGCTTGTTCCCTATAAATCTGACAAAACTAAGATTGAAGCAGATGATGAACTGTTTGGATTATGGAAAAACAGAGATGATATTGATTCTGTTGATGATTATGTGCGTTCCATAAGAAAAGGGAGGGCATTTTGATCATTGATTCTGATGTACTGATATGGCATTTAAGGGGAAATGAAAAAGCACGAGATACGATTCATAAAAGCATTCCATTTAGTATTTCTGTAGTTACATATATAGAACTCATTCAAGGAATGAGAGATAAAAAGGAAATGAATACCCTTATAAAACAATTAGCAAAATGGGGTGTGGATATAATTCAAATAAATCAAGACATTTCCGCAAGGGCGATGATCTATGTTGAACAATATCATCATAGTAGTGCGATGGAACTGGCTGATGCATTGATAGCAGCAACATGTGTGAGCAATTCAGAAATTCTGATTACAGGTAACGAAAAGCATTACAAGATTGTTCCAAATATTCAGATAAAGAAATTTATCCGTTGATATCAAGAAGAATATTCGGCTAATCGGGTAGCCGAGGGGGTTCTCCCCCACCACCGGATGTCTGCCGCATGGACATCAAACAGATATCCGAACTTTTCGGTTACAAGGCGGGTGCTTTTACCAGCGCCCGCCGGGACACCCCCGGACGTTTTGCTTTGGCGCAGAACGGGACACTTTTCCTGGACGAAATCGGCGATATCTCACCGGCTGTTCAGGTCAAGCTTTTGCGGATATTGCAACATCGGGTTTATGAACCGCTGGGATCCGGAAAATCGGTTGTCACCAATGCCCGGATCATCTGCGCCACCCATCGAAATCTTGAAGATTTGGTCAAAACGGGAATGTTTCGCGATGACCTGTTTTTCAGGATTAACGTGTTCAAGATCAGTCTGCCGCCATTGTCCGAGCGAAAAGAAGACATCTCCCTTCTGGTTGAAAACTTTATGGAACGGCTCAACCGTGAAGGGGCCGGCAACGCGGACAGTCTTTTTGTCCTCATCAAGTATAAAGCTCCATTGAACCAGTGCCTATGAATTCATGAAGCTGGGAATCAGATCACCCCCAGCTCCTTTCCCGCCTTTTCGAAAGCAGCCAGAACCTTATCCAACTGGCTATCGGTATGGGTGGCCATATAACTCGTTCTGAGCAGTTCTCTTCCAGGAGGTACTGCCGGACTGGCGACCGCATTGACAAAAATCCCTTTTTCAAAAAGGAGCTTGCACATCTGGTAAGTTTTGATGGTGTCTTTAATGATGATCGGGATGATCGGAGTTTCGCTCGATCCCGTATCATATCCGAGCGATTTGAATCCATTATGCATCTTCCGCGAATTTTCCCAAAGCCGAGTTCTTAATTCGGGTTGTTCTTCGATGATGTCCAAAGCGGCGCTTACCGCTGCCACCTGGGGAGGGGGCAGGCTGGCGCTGAACATCAGCGAGCGGCCAAGGTGCTTGGTCCAACGGATCACCTCTGCCGAACCGGCGATAAAGCCGCCGACTGCGGCAAGCGATTTACTGAAGGTTCCCATGATAATATCCACTTCGTTTTCAAGGCCGAAATGCTCGGCCGTTCCCCGTCCTTCATTTCCAAGAACGCCGATCGCATGAGCGTCGTCAACCATGATCCTTGCGCCATAGGCCTTCGCCAGTTTTACGATAGCGGGGAGATTCGCAATATCGCCTTCCATACTGAAAACACCATCAACGACGATCAATTGCGCTTTCCCCCGGGTTTCATCAAGAACTCTTTCAAGATCGCCTATATCGTTATGGCGGAACCTTTGAACTTTGCCGAAGGAGAGGCGACTGCCGTCAATGATGCTTGCATGGTCGTATCTGTCAATAATGGCGACATCGTTGCGTTCCACAAGAGCGGAGATCGTTCCCAAATTGGTCTGGTAGCCGGTTGCAAAGACCAGCGCGGCTTCTTTCTGAAAAAACCGGGCCAACTTCTCTTCCAGTTCTTCGTGAATCTCAAGGTTCCCGTTTAAAAATCGGGAACCCGAACAGCCGATGCCATATTTTTCAATGGCATGGATCGCGGCTTCCTTCACCCGCGGGTGGTTGGAGAGTCCGAGATAATTGTTGGAACCGATCATGATCACTCGCTTCCCGTTAACCACCACTTCAGAATCCTGCGGAGATTCAAGTTTGCGGAAAAAGAAATAATAGCCGCTTTCCCTCAACCCGGATTCATACTCCGTAGCCTTTACGCATTTATTCAAAATATCCACGAACAACCTCGCCTTCAACTATTGACAGATGATATTTATTGCTTTTCTGTTGGGTTGAATGTTCCTGCAAAAGGCTGCGGATTCTCCAGAGCTCTGAAATAGCGGCTACGGGTCGCAAGGTTGACCGCAATATATGCTTTGCAACCGAGCAGCGTTCGTTTCCATGGACTCATGCCAAGGAATCGTTTGGTCAATGCGCCGAAAGAATAGGCTTGTCTGTTCAAGCGGGCGTAGCCACTGACAAGTTCGTCAGCGGTCATGCCCTTGGGTTGATAAAAGAGTGTATCAGGAGGATATCCACGGAGCCACCAGTCATGCACAAGCAGCCTTCCTTCACTTAAGAGACGCTTATATAACCGTGTTCCCGGATAGGGAGTGAGTATCCGCAACTGAACAACATCCATACGACTTTTCATGATAAACTCAAGGGTCTGGTCGAACACGTCTTTGTTTTCGTAGTCAAATCCAAAGACAAAGGAGCCGAGTATCCCGAAGCCTTCGTCATGGAAGCGACGCATCGCCTCATAAAAATCAACCTTCAGGTTCTTTATTTTTTTCACCTCATTCTGTGTTTTTTTCTGTACTGATTCGAACCCGACCAGAAGCCCCAGGCACCCGGAACGCTGCATCAATCCAAGCAGTTCAGGATCCTCGGCTAACGATACGGTTCCTTGCGCCAGCCATCGGCGGCGAAGCGGAATCATTTGGGTAAAGAGCTCCTTTGCAAAATTCCGGTTTAGTCCAAGGGCGTCATCGCAGAAGAAAATGTGAGGGGAGTCAATGGACGCTATCTCGGCAATCACCTCCTGAACCGGTCTGACGCGATATTGGCGCCCCAGTGTCTGGCCGATGCAGCAGAATTCACAGTCATACGGACATCCTCGGGATGTCTCGACACCGACGGGGATCCGGGTGCCCCCCTGATATCTGAATCCGGACAGGAGATCTCGACGGGGTTCCGGAAGACCTTTGAGATCCGTCATTTTATCGGAATGATATATTCTTTGCATCCGTCCCGATGCGGCGTCGGATACAAGTTGCGGCCAGACGCCCTCGGCTTCCCCCACAACGACCGCATCTGCATGTTCCAACGCTTCTTCAGGCAACACCGTGGGATGTATGCCTCCCATCACCACCTTTACACCCTTCCGGCGATATGTGTCAGCGATGAGATAGGCTCTCAGCGCCAGTTCCGTCAACACGGTGATGCCCACCATATCCACATCCTGATTGATGTCATCAGGAGCAAACGCTTCCTCGACAATGGTTACCGTGTGGCCGGGCGGGGTAAGCGCCGCCAGCAGGGGAAGGTTTACCCGCTGGAGCTTGAACGGACTGGATATTGTGTCTTTTCGTTGTTCATTGGGCGCGATAAGTTTTATCTTCATTTTTTGACCTCACCAATATGTCTTTCCGTAAAACCAGCCATCCCTTGACATTCGGGACCGTTCAGGCAGACCCCACAAACATTAAATGAGCCCTGCTTTTCCATTACAACACGCCAGTGTACCCTGTCATGACGCGGGGACAGGGTGACTGCGCCATGGCGCCAGGGAGGTACATTGCTGTTACCGGCCCTCTTCCCATTGGGTGGCGACGATTCCAAGGATAAAGACCACGGCTGCAAAAGCGCCGATAATCGCGGCGTCACGCAACGCGGCCACATTGTCTTCAAAAACCATCGCCGCCCTGAGCCCCTCGTTCACATAATACAGCGGCAGCATCCTGGCGATCTTCTGCAGGAAACCCGGCATCAGCTCGATGGGGAAGAAGCTCCCCGACAGGAACATCATCGGGAAACTGATAGCGTTTGCGGCGGCGGCGGCGCTCTGCGCCTCCTTGACGAAGCGGGTGAGTATCATCCCGATGCCGACAAACGCGAATACGTCAAGTAAAATGAACGCAAGGAGCCAGGCGTCTATATGCAGACTGACATTAAATACGGCATAGCTCACCAGCAGCATTGCAATCGTGGATATGACCGCAAGTATGAACTGGTACAGGATGTCCGACAGTATCCAGTCTGTGCGGGTGATGGGCG